>NZ_SCND01000108.1:0-15882 GCF_005503585.1 Pseudomonas sp. 2VD | reverse complement strand
GTAGTGGGAAACCTTCAGGCCGGCGGCGGCGAACAGCGTCTCGTGGATCGGCCAGGTCGGGTCGCTCAGCCAGATGCCGCGGCCGGGCAGGCAATGGGCGATGAAGTCGCCGGCCAGGCGCAAGGCGCCGGTGCCGCCGGGCGTCTGGGTGGCGTCGGCGCGTTGCTCCAGCAACAGCGGCGAGGCGGCGCCGAGCGCCAGTTCCGCCAGGCGCGCGGCGAACAGCGCATCGCCGTGGCCGCCGACGTAGCTCTTGGTGGTTTCCTGCTCGACCAGGCGCTGCTCGGCGAGTTTCACCGAGCGCAGGATCGGGGTCAGGCCCTGGGCATCCTTGTAGACACCGACGCCGAGATCCAGCTTGTCCGCGCGCGGATCGTTGCGGTAGGCGTCGAGCAGGCCCAGGATCGGGTCGCCCGGTACGCGGGCGACCTTGGCGAAATGACTCATTTGCGCCCCTCGGCGGTTTTCGCTACCTCGTCGGTGCGCGCCGCCATGATGAAGTCGTTGCGGTGCAGGCCCTTGATCGAGTGGCTCCACCAGGTCACGGTGACTTTGCCCCACTCGGTCAGCAGGCCCGGATGGTGGCCTTCGGCCTCGGATATCTCGCCGACGGCATTGGTAAAGGCCAGGGCGTGCTTGAAGTTCTTGAACAGGTAGACCTTCTCCAGTTGCATGATGCCGTCGCGGACTTCGATGTTCCAATCCGGAATCTGCCGCAGCAGCACGGGCAGTTCTTCGTCGCTGACGTGCGGGGCGTCGGCGCGGCAGGCTTCGCAATGGGCTTGGGTGAGTGCGGTCATGGTGGGAGTCCTTGGTTGTCGCATGTGGGAGCGGCGGACGGGCCGTGCCCGTCCACCATAGTACAAGGCCGCCGCGGGGTCAGCCGCGGCGGCGGCGTTTCTCGTCAGGCCGCCTGCTTGGGCGGGAACAGCGGCGCGTGCAGGCCCAGGCGCATGGCCTCGTGGACCAGCGCCATGATGTCTTCCTGGGCCAGTTGGAACAGGCGCTTGAGGTCGGGCAGGACGAAATAGAGCGGTTGCAGGATGTCGATGCGGTAGGGCGTGCGCATCGCCTCCAGCGGATTGAAGGCCTGGTGCAGCGGCTCGTCGGAGAGGCTGTAGACGGTCTCCTTCGGCGAGGAGAGGATGCCGCCGCCGTAGATGCGCTTGCCCTGGTCGGTCTCGACCAGGCCGAACTCGATGGTCATCCAGTACAGGCGGGCGAGGAACACGCGTTCCTCCTTGCTCGCCTTGAGGCCGAGCTTGCCGTAGGTATGGGTGAACTCGGCGAACCAGGGGTTGGTCAGCAGGGGGCAGTGGCCGAAGATCTCGTGGAAGATGTCCGGCTCCTGCAGGTAGTCCAGTTCTTCCGGGGTGCGGATGAAGGTGGCGACGGGGAATTGCTGGCTGGCCAGCAGTTCGAAGAAGGTCTGGAACGGAATCAGTGCCGGAACCCGCGCCACGCGCCAGCCGGTGGTGGCCTGGAGAACCCTGTTGATCTCGTCGAGCTGGGGGATCCGCTCGTGGGGCAGGCCGAGCTGTTCGATGCCGTCGAGGTATTCCTGACAGGCGCGGCCTTCGATCACCTTCAGTTGCCGGGTGATCAGGGTATTCCAGACCTGGTGCTCGGTTTCCGGATAGTGGATGAAACCGTTGTCGTCGGGCTGGCGGGCCACGTACTGCGTCGTTTTCATACGGACTCCATGAGCGGCTTGTGGCCGCGGGGTCTTTGTTGTTGTCGTTGCCTTATCGATACCGCGTCGGGACGGTCCGTGCAGCCCCGGATAGGGACCGGGCAACGGGGAGGAATCGGCGTTTTCGTAAAGTTTTCCTTACGAACTGTCCTGGGTCGCCTGTTCATTGGGCCAGGCATTCTTGCTGGTGAGTCTAACTGTCACATATTCTTGACGGAAATTTCCGGCCGGGAGTTAAAAAAACCGGCCGCGAGCCCATCAGAACGACAACACCGGGCCACGCCATGCGTATCAAAGTGCACTGCCAGAACCGTGTAGGCATCCTCCGCGACATCCTCAACCTGCTGGTCGACTACGGCATCAACGTCAATCGCGGCGAAGTCGGCGGCGACCAGGGCAACGCCATCTACCTGCTCTGTCCGAACATGATCAACCTCCAGTTGCAGTCGCTGCGGCCCAAGCTGGAGGCGGTGCCGGGGGTCTTCGGGGTCAAGCGCGTCGGCCTGATGCCCAGCGAGCGCCGGCACCTGGAACTCAACGCGCTGCTCGCCGCTCTGGACTTCCCGGTGCTCTCGGTGGACATGGGCGGGCAGATCGTCGCCGCCAACCGTGCCGCCGCGCAGTTGCTCGGCGTGCGCGTCGACGAGGTGCCGGGGATTCCGCTGTCGCGCTATGTCGAGGACCTCGACCTGCCCGAACTGGTGCGCGCCAACAAGGCGCGGATCAACGGGCTGCGGGTCAAGGTGAAGGGCGACGTGTTCCTCGCCGACATCGCGCCGCTGCAATCCGAGCACGACGAGAGCGAGGCGCTGGCTGGAGCGGTGCTGACCCTGCATCGCGCGGATCGCGTCGGCGAGCGCATCTACCATGTGCGCAAGCAGGAGCTGCGTGGCTTCGACAGTATCTTCCAGAGTTCGCGGGTAATGGCCGCGGTGGTCCGCGAGGCGCGGCGCATGGCGCCGCTGGACGCGCCGCTGCTGATCGAGGGCGAGACCGGCACCGGCAAGGAGCTGCTGGCGCGCGCCTGCCACCTGGCCAGCCCGCGCGGGCAGTCGCCGTTCATGGCGTTGAACTGCGCCGGCCTGCCGGAATCCATGGCCGAGACCGAGCTGTTCGGCTATGGTCCGGGAGCCTTCGAGGGCGCCCGTCCGGAAGGCAAGCTCGGCCTGCTGGAGCTTACCGCCGGCGGCACGCTGTTCCTCGACGGCGTCGGCGAGATGAGCCCGCGCCTGCAGGCCAAGCTGTTGCGCTTCCTGCAGGACGGCTGTTTCCGCCGGGTCGGCAGCGACGAGGAGGTGTACCTGGACGTGCGGGTGATCTGCGCCACCCAGGTAGACCTGTCCGAACTCTGCGCCAAGGGCGAATTCCGCCAGGACCTCTATCACCGTCTCAATGTGCTCTCGCTGCACATCCCGCCGCTGCGCGAGTGCCTGGATGGCCTGGCGCCGCTCGCCGAGCATTTCCTCGACCAGGCCAGCCGGCAGATCGGCTGCGGCCTGCCGAAGCTCTCCGGGCAGGCGCTGGAACGTCTCGAACGCTACCACTGGCCGGGCAACGTGCGGCAATTGGAAAACGTGCTGTTCCAGGCGGTTTCGCTGTGCGAAGGGGGAACGGTCAAGGCCGAGCACATCCGCCTGCCGGACTACGGCGCGCCGCAGCCGCTGGGGGATTTTTCCCTGGAAGGAGACCTCGACGCCATCGTCGGGCGCTTCGAGAAGGCGGTGCTGGAGCGCCTGTTCCGCGAGCATCCGAGCAGCCGCCAGTTGGGCAAGCGCCTCGGCGTTTCGCATACCACGGCGGCGAACAAGCTGCGCCAGCATGGCGTGGGGCAAGGCGAGGGCTGAGCGGCATGCTTGCCGGTTTGTTGCAGGCTGGGAAAGAAACGGCGGAGGCGTCGGCCCTTGTGGAAGGGCGGCAGCACGATGAGACGCGGGGAAGACGGCCAGGATGTTCGCCGAGGGGCGGGATTGTCGCCGCCGAGTACACAATGATCGCGCCGGATGGGCGAGTTGCCCGTCGTGGCGCGATCCTTCGGAGGTCGACCCGGAGGTCGAGGAGAGTTTAGCCGCCAGTGCAGCCGTTGCCCCAGACCTGATATTCGACGGTATGTTTCTGGCCGTTCGAATCTTCGTAGGTCATGCGTGCGGGAACGATGCCGCACGCATTGGAAGTGTCGGTTGAAGATATAACGCGAGCCACATCCAGTTGCATGCCATAGGCATATTCTTCAACAGCGTTTTCCTGCTGGCTGGCAGGTTGATCCTGGGCGCCAGCCGCCATCACCAGCGGCGAGCAGGCGAACAGGGCCATCAGGGCGAAAGCCTTCATTACTATTTACCTGAGTAGTTTCTGAGTGGGTACGATCTGCCGTCGGAAGACAGGCGGACAGGTCACCGGTGCAACTCGATAAACAAGGCTGGATAAGTAAGTCTGCAATCAAGTTGCGGAGTCGAAGTGCAACGGGAGTTAACTTCGGCTGTTGGGTTAATTGTAAGTTCGGATAGGCTGCGACATATAGACTCAGTCAAGACAAGAACCTTGTACGGATCGGTAACAATACCCTTGCGGCCCTCTGTGCCGCGGCTTTGCGACCGGCTCACGGGTTTCTTTCCTGGCCCAGGGGCGATTGCGGGTCGAGCAGGGCGCTGCGAATGAAGTGCAGGTAGCTGAGCACCCGTCGCAGCGGCGAGGTATCGAACTGCGGTGCGCGCGGCTCCGGTGCCGCCCGTACCGCCATGATCGCCTGGTTCACCGCGTGCAGGGCGCGCTGGCGGTTGCTCGGCCCGGGTTGCAGGAACAGCCGGATCAGCGCCCGGCCCATCAGGCGGATCGCCCGGCGCCAGGCGGTGCGTTCGGCGTAGCAGGGCTCCTGGGGCAGGCGTTGTTGTTCGAGGCGCAGCTCGATGATCGCCTGGCCGACCTCCAGCACCAGGAACATCCAGCCCAGCAACCGGCGCTGCACGTCTGGGCGGCCGGCGGAGAAGGTGTAGGCCTGGTTCAGCAGGTCGCGGGTGCCGCTTTCGAAACCGGAGACCAGGCCCTTGCTCTTGCCGCTGATGGCGAACACCACCCGCTCGCGCAGGTCGTGCTCCAGGCGCTTCCACATCCACGGCCGGTTCGGCGGCAGGATCACCATGGCGGCGACCGTGGCGAGGACCATCGACAAGAGTAGTGCCAGGTATTCGTTGAAGAAGGCCAGGGCGTCGTAGCGCGCCATGTTGGCCGGCAGCGAGGCGAAGCAGAACCACACCAGCAGGCCGACGCCGTAGCCGTTCCACTGCGGCCGCCAGAGCAGCAGGGCGCCGACCGCGAAGACCGGCAGCAGGCAGCAGAGCAGCATCGGGAAACCGTCCACGTGGGGTAGCAGGTAGAGCAGCACGAACAGCCCGGTGCAGGCCCCGGCGAGGGTCCCGAGGGTGAGTTGCAGCGACAACCGGCCGGGATTCGGCGAGGTCGAGGAGAGCGCCGAGATCAGTACCGCGGTGAGGGCGAAGGTGCCGCCGTGGGGCCAGGAGGTCTGGATCCAGAACGTGCCGAGCAGGCCGATCATCAGCGCGCTGCGCGCTCCGGCGACCAGCGCGGCGACCGGGTTGGCGCGGGCGACGAAGCTTTCCTTCCATTGCTCGCGGGCATGGTGGTGTTCGGCCAGGGAAGCGTGGGTCAGGGCGTAGTTGTGCAGGTCGTCGGTGAAACGGAAGGCCAGTTCGGCGGCGGTGTTGAAATCCAGCAGGTCGTTCTCGCCGGGGCGCTGCTCCACCAGGCGCTGGCGGGCCTGGCGGATGTTCTGCATCAGTTCCGGCTTGTAGGCCTCGATGCGTTCGGCCAGGCGCGCGGCGTCGGCGTCGGTGGGCGTCCGTTCGCGAATCGGCGCGAGCAGCCCGGCAAGCTCCGCCAGGCAGGGCGCCAGGACCACCAGGACATTCTGCGCCCCGCGCCCGCGCAGGCGTTCGAGCAGGCGGTGGAGGCCGTGGAAGCGACTGGTCATGACCATGAATTCGTTGTTCAGGCGAATCAGCCGGCCGCTGCGCAGGCGCATGTGCGGATCTTCGAAAGTAGTGGCGCTGCGCAGGTTTTCCAGGCCCACGGACTGGGCGACGAAGCGCGCGCTGAGCTCGCCGAAGCGCTCGCCGTCGAGGCTGCCCTGCAGGCCTTCGGCGGCGAACTCGGCGAAGTCGCGGAAGCGCCCATAGAGTGTGTTGCGCAGGGCGGCGCCGCTGGTCTGCGGCAGGAAGATGGCGCTGACGGTACCGGTGCAGAGGATGCCCAGGGATATTTCCAGGACCCGCCACAGCGCCGCCATGAAGGCGCCTTCCGGGTGCGCGGTGGCTGGAATCCCGATCATGGTCGCGGTGTAGCCGGCGAGTACGCAGGCGTAGCCGCGGAAATCGCGGTAGCGCGCGGCGCCGGCGGTGCACAGGCCGACCCAGAGCGCCAGACAGGCAAGGAACAGCACGCGCTCCTGGGCGAACAGGGCGATCAGAGTGACCATCACGCTGAGGCCGATCAGGGTTCCGACGATGCGGTAGAAGCTCTTGGCCAGGACCTGCCCGCTCTGCGTCTGCATGACGATGAAGACCGTCACCAGCACCGTGCTTGGCTGCGGCAGCTCCAGGCGATAGGCCAGCCACAGGGCGAGGCTGGCGGTGAGCAGGGCCTTGAACACGAAGACCCAGGCGACGCCGTCGCTACGCGCCCATTCGAGCAGGGCGCGGCGCAATTCGTCGGGGCTGGGAAAGAACGTGAGGGGAGCCGGTGGAACCAGGGGGAGACCTTTCCGGGTGGCGCGGGGCACTGCTGCGAATCCTGAACGACGGCGAGGGGAGGCCGAAACGGCTGGGAATTCTAGGAGCGCCCGCGCTTGCGGATAAGAGCTCGGATAGGTGAAAAATTTTTGTCACAAAAGGCAATAATAGGTGGGTTGACTCGTGACAGAATCTGCGCCGCCTTGGGGTGTCCTCCGGGTTGCGTGGAAAAGAGACGCGCCATAAGCGTCAGAGCCTAGAGGGCCGTGATGGATATCCTGTTCAATATGCGCGCGTTCGTCAGCGTCGCGGAGACCGGCAGTTTCACTGCCGCCGCCCAGCGCCTGGACCTGACGACCGCCTATGTCTCCCGTGCGGTGGCCAAGCTGGAGGCCCACCTGCAGACCCGCCTGCTGCATCGCACCACCCGGCGCATCGCGCTGACCGAAGCCGGGCAGCGCTACCTGATGCGCGCCCAGCAGATACTCGCCTACATCGAGGAGGCCGAGGCCGAGGCGGGCGACGCCCATGCGCGGCCGTCGGGCACGCTGAAGGTCCACGCGATGACCGGCATCGGCCAGCACTACCTGATCAAGGCCATCTCGCAATACTGCGAGACCTACCCGGAGGTTGGCTTCGACCTGACCCTGGCCAACCGGATCACCGACATTCTCGACGAGGGCTACGACATTTCCGTGGTGATAGCCCCCGAACTGCCGGACTCCGGTTTCGTCTCCAAGTGCATCGGCCAGACCTACAGCATCCTCTGCGCCTCGCCGGGCTACATTGCCGCGCACGGCTTCCCCAAGCTGCCGGCGGAGCTGTCCGCGCACCGTTGCCTGCGCCTGGTGAACTCGGTGATGTCGCTGGACCGCTGGCTGTTCGACGGGCCCGACGGCCAGGAACTGGCCTGCATCAACCAGACGCATTTCCAGGTCAACACCGCCGACGCCATGACCGAGGCGGTGGTCTCCGGCATGGGTATCGGCGCGCTGCCGGTGTACGCGGCGGTCAACGGCCTGAAGGACGGCAGCCTGGTGCGGGTGTTGCCGCGCTATAGCCTGTTCCATCTCAACGTCTACGCCCTCTACCCCTCGCGGCAGTACCTGGATGCGAAGATCCGCACCTGGGTCGAGTTCCTCCGCGAGCACATGCCGGCGATGCTCGCCGCGGACGAGCGCAGCCTGGCGGAGAGCGGTGGGTTGGCGAACTGAGCGGGAGTGGTGGGCGGCCCCCTACAGGCTGTCTCCCACCCTCTGCAACTCCTCGATCAACGCCCGCAGGCAACTCGGCAGTGCTTCCAGGTCGCGTACCAGCAGGCTGCGCTCGCGGATCGCCCAGGGCTCGTCGAGTTCGATGGTCGCCAGTTTCATCGTCCGGCTGTGGCGGCGCGCGGCGGACTGCGGGATCACGCCGATGCCGACGCCGCCCTCGATCATCCGGCAGATCGCCTCGAAGCTGGAGACCTGGATGCGCAGCGATAGCTGCTCGCCCATCTGCTCCACCCGTTCGTACAGGAAGGCGTGCAGGGTGGTGCCCTCGGGCAGGCCGATATGCTGGAACTGCAGGGTGTCGCGCAGGCGTACCCTGGCCTGTCCGGCCAGCGGATGGCCCTGGGGTACCGCCATCACCAGGCGGTCGGTGCTGAAATGCAGGACCTGCAGGCCACTGGCCGCCACCGGCCCGGCGATGATGCCGAGGTCGGTGGAGCCGTCCAGCACGCCGCGGACAATGTCGCGGCTGAGGCGTTCCTGCAGGTCGACGGTGACGCCGGGACGAGCGGCAAGGAAGCCGGCGAGGATTTCCGGAAGGAATTCGGTGACCGCGGTGGTATTGGCGAAGATGCGGATATGCCCGGCGGCGTCGCTGCCGTACTCGGTGAACTCGCTCTTCAGGTATTCCACCTGGCGCATGATCAGCCGCGCGTGCTGTAGCAGGCGCTGGCCCGCCGGGGTCAGTTCGACGCCGCGGCTGTCGCGGTACAGCAGGCGGCTGCCGAGCTGGCCTTCGAGCGCCTTGACCCGTGCGCTGGCGGCGGCCGGGGAAAGGAAGGCGCGGCGCGCGCCCTGGGTCAGGCTGGGCGACTCGGCGATATGGATGAACAGGCGCAGGTCGGCGAGATCGAAATGCATGGGCACTCCATGGCGTTCGGCAAATCCGAACGCGCCATTGCGTAATTGCAAATTCTCAAAACGCTAGCATCCTATCATTCTCCTCCCATCACCCCCTAGGTCATGGGAAGCCACGCATGAGTGAGTCCGCTTTCGCCCCCTGGATCGGTCGCCAGGAAGAAACCCACGATCAATTGAGCCGCAACCTGGTCAAGCGCATCGCCGCCACCTTCGGCGAGCCGACCCCGGCCCACGGCGAAGCGCTGCCGCCGCTCTGGCACTGGGCGTTCTTCCAGGACCCGGTGGAGGCCGCCGGCCTCGGCGTCGACGGCCACCCGGCGCGCGGCGGTTTCCTGCCGCCGGCGGACGATCGCAACCGCATGTGGGCCGGCGGGCGCCTGGAGTTCCACCAGCCGCTGCGGGTCGGCGGCGAGGCCAGCCGCACCTCGACCATCCTTCGGGTCGAGGAGAAGCACGGTCGCAGCGGCGCGCTGCTGTTCGTCACCCTGCGCCACGACTACCGCCAGGACGGCCAGCTGGCGCTGAGGGAAGAGCACGACATCGTCTACCGCGAACCGACCCCGCCCAAGCTCGGCGGTACCGAGGCCTTGCCCGAGGGCGACTGGCGCGAGGCGCTGGAACCCGATCCGGTGTTGCTGTTCCGCTACTCGGCGGTGACTTTCAACGGCCACCGCATTCACTACGACTGGCCCTATGTCACCGACGCCGAAGGCTATCCGGGCCTGGTGGTGCACGGTCCGCTGATCGCCACCCTGGCCCTGCGCGCGTTCTGCCGGGCCAATCCGCAGGCACGCCTGCGCCGCTTCGCCTATCGCGGCCTGCGCCCGCTGATCTGTCCCGAGCCGTTCGAGGTCGGTGGCCGCCTGCTCGCTGCCGGCAAGGCCGAGGTATGGGTCGGCAATGGCGCCGGCCTGGCCCAGCGCGGCGACGTGGAATTCGACTGAAAGGGCCCCAGCGCCCATCCAACGACAAGAATCGAGGAGTCACCGATGAATCCGAACAGCGAAGAGCTGAACGCGATCCGCGAGGGCGTACGTGCCCTCTGCGCCGAATTCGACGCCGCCTACTGGCGCCGCATCGACGAGCAGCGCGGTTTTCCCGAGGCCTTCGTCAAGGCCCTGACCGACGCCGGCTGGCTCTCGGCAATGATCCCGGAGGAGTACGGCGGTTCCGGCCTGGGCCTGGCCGAGGCCTCGGTGATCCTGGAGGAAGTCAACCGCTGCGGCGGCAACTCCGGCACCGTGCACGGGCAGATGTACAACATGTTCACGCTGCTGCGTAACGGCAGCGAGGCGCAGAAGCGCTTCTACCTGCCGAAGCTGGCCAGCGGCGAGCTGCGCCTGCAGTCGATGGGGGTGACCGAGCCGACCACCGGCACCGATACCACCAAGATCAAGACCACCGCCGTGCGCAAGGGCGACCGCTATGTGATCAACGGGCAGAAGGTGTGGATCTCGCGGATCCAGCACTCCGACCTGATGATCCTGCTGGCGCGCACCACGCCGCTGGCCGAGGTGAAGCGCAAGTCCGAAGGCATGTCGATCTTCCTCGTCGACCTGCGCGAGGCCATCGGCAAGGGCCTGACCGTGCAGCCGATCGCCAACATGGTCAACCACGAGACCAACGAGCTGTTCTTCGACAACCTCGAGATCCCCGCCGATAGCCTGATCGGCGAGGAAGGCAAGGGCTTCCGCTACATCCTCGACGGCCTCAATGCCGAGCGCACCCTGATCGCCGCCGAATGCATCGGCGACGGCCGCTGGTTCATCGACAAGGCCAGCCACTATGCCCGCGACCGCGTGGTCTTCGGCCGGCCGATAGGGCAGAACCAGGGCGTGCAGTTCCCCATCGCCGAGGCGCACATCGAAGTGGAGGCCGCCGACCTGATGCGCTGGCGCGCCTGCCAGGAGTACGACGCCGGGCTCAACGCCGGGGCCAGCGCGAACATGGCCAAGTACCTGGCGGCGAAAGCTTCCTGGGAGGCGGCCAACGCCTGCCTGCAGACCCACGGCGGCTTCGGCTTCGCCTGCGAGTACGACGTCGAGCGCAAGTTCCGCGAGACCCGCCTGTACCAGGTGGCGCCGATCTCCACCAACCTGATCCTGTCCTACGTGGCCGAGCACCTGCTCGAACTGCCGCGCTCGTTCTGAAGCGGGAGCCGCCCATGCAGATCGACCGTCTCGACCACCTGGTGCTCACCGTCCGCGACATCGACGCCAGCATCGATTTCTACACCCGCGTACTGGGTATGCGCGCCGTTACCTTCGGCGCGGGTCGCAAGGCCCTCGCCTTCGGTGCGCAGAAGATCAACCTGCACCAGGCCGGGGGCGAATTCGAACCCAAGGCCGAGCGACCTACGCCGGGGTCCGCCGACCTCTGTTTCATCGTCGCCACGCCACTCGAGGCGGTGGCCGAGCAACTGCGCCAGCAGGCCGTGGAAATCCTCGAGGGCCCGGTGCAGCGCACCGGCGCCGGCGGGCCGATCCTCTCGCTGTACCTGCGCGACCCCGACCTGAACCTGATCGAACTGAGCAACCCGCTGTAGGCCGCGTGCCTCGGGACAACTACAAGAGAGCGTTGGTCATGACCGACTACACCCAGCAACTCGCCGGCTTTCTCGCCGGCCTGCGCTACCAGGACCTGCCGCCGGCGGTGCTGGCGCGGATGGAAGAATTGTTCCTCGACTGGCTCGGCTCGGCGCTGGCCGGCAAGGGCCAGCATCCGATCCCATTGTTCGAGCGCTACGCCGAACGCATGGGCCCGGCCGATGGTAGCGCGCAGATCCTGCCCAGCCGGCGGCGCAGCTCGCCGTATTTCGCCGCCCTGGTGAACGGCGCGGCTTCCCACGTGGTGGAGCAGGACGACCTGCACAACAGCTCGGTGCTGCACCCCGCGGCAGTGGTCTTCCCTGCCGCCCTGGCCGCGGCCCAGGACCTCGGCCGCAGTGGCGCCGAGCTGATCCTCGCGGCGGTGGCCGGCTACGAGGCCGGCATCCGCATCGGCGAATTCCTCGGTCGTTCCCACTACCGGGTGTTCCATACCACTGCCACGGTCGGCACCCTCGCCGCGGCAGTGGCGGTGGGCAAGCTGATGGACTTCGACCGCGAGCGCTTCGTCGACCTGCTCGGCAGCGCCGGAACCCAGGCCGCCGGGCTCTGGGAGTTCCTCCGCGACGCCGCCGATTCCAAGCAGTTGCATACCGCCAAGGCCGCCGCCGACGGGCTGCTCGCCGCCTATCTCACCGCCGACGGCCTGAGCGGCGCGCGACACATCCTCGAAGGCGAGCAGGGGATGGCCGCCGGGATGTCCAGCGACGCCGACCCCGAGCGCCTGGTGGATCGCCTCGGCAGCCGCTGGGCGTTGCTGGAAACCTCGTTCAAGTTCCACGCCTCGTGCCGCCATACCCATCCCGCGGCCGACGCGCTGCTGGCGCTGATGCAGCGCGAAGGGCTCGATCACTCGCAGATCGCCGCGGTCACTGCGCGGGTCCACCAGGGCGCCATCGACGTGCTCGGCCGGGTGGTCGAGCCGCAGACCGTGCACCAGGCGAAGTTCTCCATGGGCACCGTGCTGGGCCTGATCGCCGTGTACGGCAAGGCCGGCCTCGGCGAGTTCCATCGGCATGCGCTGAGCGACCCACGGGTCGCTGCGTTCCGCGAGCGGGTCGAGATGCGCCTGGACCCGGAGGTCGACGCCGCCTATCCGCAGCGCTGGCTCGGGCGGGTCGAAGTACTGGATGGCGAAGGGCGGCGCCATACCGCCGCCATCGACGAACCCAAGGGCGATCCCGGCAATACCCTCAGCCGCGACGAGCTGGCCGACAAGTTCCGCCGCCTGCTGGCGTTTTCCGGCGCGGCCACCGGCGCCGAGGCGGAGATCCTTATCCAGCGGGCCTGGGGCCTGCGTCAGGCGCCTTCCGTAACGCCCCTGATCTGATCAACCGAACCAGCCGCACCTCGTCTTCGACGGACGAGGGCAGGGAGTCCGACCCATGACGCAATCCCACCAGCCGCGCCCGCTCGACGGCATCACCGTGGTCAGCCTGGAGCACGCCATCGCCGCGCCCTTCTGCACCCGCCAACTGGCCGATCTCGGCGCGCGGGTGATCAAGATCGAACGCCCCGGCGTCGGCGATTTCGCCCGCGGTTACGACGAGCGGGTCAACGGCCTGTCGTCGCACTTCGTCTGGACCAATCGTTCCAAGCAGAGCCTCAGCCTCGATCTCAAGCAGGCCGAGGCGCTGCCGTTGCTGGAGAAGCTGCTGGCCGGCGCCGACGTGCTGGTGCAGAACCTCGCGCCGGGCGCCGCCGCGCGCCTGGGCCTGTCCTACGAGGCGTTGCGCGAGCGCTTCCCGCGACTGATCGTCTGCGATATCTCCGGCTACGGCGAAGGCGGTCCCTACGAGAAGAAGAAGGCCTACGACCTGCTGATCCAGAGCGAGGGCGGCTTCCTTTCGGTGACCGGCGGCGCCGGGCCGAACGAGATGGCCAAGGCCGGCTGTTCGATCGCCGATATCGCCGCCGGCATGTACGCCTACAGCAGCATCCTCTCGGCCCTGCTGCTCCGCGAGCGCACTGGCGAGGGCAGCCGCATCGACGTGTCGATGCTGGAGAGCCTGGTGGAGTGGATGGGCTACCCGATGTACTACGCCTACCAGGACGCGCCGCCACCGCCGCGCGCCGGCGCTTCGCACTCGACCATCTACCCCTATGGGCCATTCCCCGCCGGCGACGGCGGCACGGTGATGCTCGGCCTGCAGAACGAGCGCGAGTGGCGGGCCTTCTGCGACAAGGTCCTGCGCCGCCCGGAGCTGGCCGACGACGAACGCTTCTCGGCGAACTTCAAGCGCTCGGCCAACCGCGAGGAGCTGCGTGCGCTGATCGTCGAAGCCTTCGCCGCCTTGCCGGCCGCCGAGGTGGTGGCGCGCCTGGAACAGGCGCAGATCGCCAACGCCCACGTCAACGACATGGCCGGGGTCTGGGCGCACCCGCAGTTACAGGCGCGGCAACGCTGGACCTCCATCGACAGCCCGGCCGGGCGCCTGCCGGCGTTGTTGCCGCCGGCCAGCAGCAGCGCCTTCGTTCCGCGCATGGATGCGGTGCCGGCGCTGGGCGGCGACAGCGACGCGCTGCTTGCCGAACTGGGCTGTACCGCGGCCGATATCCAGCGCCTGCGCGCGACCGGAACGGTATGAGGAGACGGACATGAACCGACAGATCGTGCGCAGCGCGCTGTTCGTCCCGGCGACCCGCCCGGAGCGGATCCCCAAGGCCCTTGCCAGCGGCGCCGACCGGGTCATCGTCGACCTCGAGGATGCGGTGGAGGAGGGGCTGAAGGTCGAGGCGCGGGCCAATCTCCGGCGTTTCCTCGTCGATACGCCGGAAGCCCGGGTGCTGGTGCGGATCAACGCGGCGGAGCATCCCGGACATGCCGACGACCTGGCGCTGTGCCGCGACCACGCCGGAGTGATCGGCCTGCTCCTGCCGAAAGTGGAGAGCGCCGCCCAGGTGCGCCACGCCGCCGTGGCCAGCGGCAAGCCGGTCTGGCCCATCGTCGAGAGTGCCCGCGGCCTTGCCGCGCTGGGCGAGATCGCCGCCGCCGCGGGGGTCGAGCGGCTGTCCTTCGGCAGCCTCGACCTGGCCCTGGATCTCGATCTCAACACCGGCAGCAACGCAGCCGAACAGATTCTCGGTCACGCCCGTTACGCGCTGCTCCTGCAATCGCGCCTGGCAGGCCTGGCGCCGCCGCTGGACGGCGTCTACCCGGCGATCCAGAACCGTGTCGGACTGGTCGAGGCAGTGCGCTTCGCTCGCGACATGGGCTTCGGCGGGTTGCTGTGCATCCATCCGAGCCAGGTCGAGCCGATCCACCAGACATTGATGCCGAGTCTCGCGGAACTGGAGTGGGCGCGTCGGGTGGCAGAGGCCGGCGCCTCCGGTGCCGGCGTCTTCGTGGTCGACGGCGAAATGGTCGACGCGCCGGTGCTGGGACGCGCGCGACGCCTGCTGGAGCGGGCCGGGGAGGGGGGCTGAACGCGTTCGACAGACGCGAACGCGGGCTTGAGCAATGGCGAATTCTCCGAACGCGCCGGCTGCGTCAGGCTCGTCGATACCTCGAAAGCACAACAACAATCTGAGGTCACGAAATGTTCAAGACGATGGTACGGGCGCTGTTGTGCGCCCTGGCGATCGGTGGCTCCTGCCTGGCGAATGCCGCGCAGCCGATCGTCATCAAGTTTTCCCACGTGGTCGCGGAAAACACGCCCAAGGGCCAGGGCGCGCTGCTGTTCAAGAAGCTCGTCGAACAGCGCCTGGGCGGCCGGGTCGAGGTGGACGTCTATCCCAACTCGTCGCTGTTCGGCGATGGCAAGGAAATGGAGGCGCTGCTGCTGGGCGACGTGCAGATGCTGGCGCCGTCCCTGGCCAAGTTCGAGCAGTACACGCGCAAGGTGCAGATCTTCGACCTGCCGTTCCTCTTCGACGACATCCAGGCGGTCGACCGCTTCCAGCGCAGCCCGCAGGGGCGCGCCCTGCTGACCAGCATGCAGGGCAAGGGCATCCTCGGCCTGGCCTACTGGCACAACGGGATGAAGCAGCTCTCCGCCAATCGCCCGTTGCTGGAGCCGGAAGACGCGCGCGGGCTGAAATTCCGCGTGCAGGCGTCCGACGTGCTCAACGAGCAGTTCCGCCAGCTCCGCGCGATCTCCCGGAAGATGTCCTTCGCCGAGGTCTACCAGGGCTTGCAGACCGGCGTGGTGAATGGCACCGAGAACACCTGGTCGAACTACGAGAGCCAGAAGGTCAACGAGGTGCAGAAGTATTTCACCGAGTCCAACCACGGCCTGGTGGACTACATGGTGATCACCAACGCGAAGTTCTGGAACGGCCTCCCGGCGGACATCCGCGAAGCGCTGCAGCGGATCATGGACGAGGTCACCGTGCAGGTGAACCTCGAGGCCGAGCGCCTCAACCGCGACGCCCGCCAGCGCATCCTCGCCAGTGGCGTCAGCGAGATCCATACCCTGACCCCGCAGCAGCGCGCCGACTGGCGCCAGGCGATGCAGCCGGTATGGCAGAAATTCCGCGGCAATGTCGGCGCTGACCTGCTCCAGGCCGCCGAAGCCTCCAACCGTCCCGATTGACCCGTCCGGCCCCGCCCGGCCGGGCGGGGCATTGTGGAGAACGCTGCGATGAATCGACTCGTGCGCGTCTGGAACCGCTTCGAGGAGGGCGCTATCGCCTTCCTGCTGGCGGCGATGACGCTGGTGACCTTCCTCTATGTGGTGATGACCAACGTCTTCACCCTGTTCTACGAC
>NZ_SCND01000107.1:0-15909 GCF_005503585.1 Pseudomonas sp. 2VD | reverse complement strand
GTGCAGCGCAACAGCAGCGGCACCATAGTCGAGGTGCTGCCGGGCAACGCCGGGCCGGCTGCCGAGACCCTGCGCGGCTGGCTGATCGACGCGAGCGCGGTGACGTTCCCCCTGGAGCGCCTGCGGCTGGACTGGAGCAGCCCGGAGGAGGGCTTCCAGCGCTTCTCCGTGGAAGCCAGCGACGACCTCGAGCATTGGCAGGCCTGGGGTGACGGACAGATCGCCCGCTTGACCTTCAACGGCGAACGCATCGACGTCAGCGAGGTCAAGCTTCCCGGCCGCCAGGCCCGCTACCTGCGTCTGGCCTGGCCGGCCGGGGCAACCGCGGCAGACCTCCATGGCGCCCGCCTGCAAGGCAGCACGCGGAGCACCGAGCCGGCGCCGATGATCTGGTCCGAGCCGCTGGCCGGGCGCCAGGCAGGGGACGGCGAGTACCGCTGGCAGTTGCCGCTGGCGTTGCCGTTGCAGCGGGTGCGGGTGTCCCTGGAGCAGGCGCTGACCCACACCATCGTCCCGGTGGAACTGTCCGGCCGTGATCGTACGGAGAACGCTTCGCCGCGCCGGGAGGCCGCCTGGAGCAGCCTGGCACGCGGGGTCCTCTACCGGCTGCCGATCGACGGCCGCAACGTACAGCAGAACGAGCTGGAACTGCCGGGCTGGGCGGTGCGCGAGCTGCGTCTGCAGGTGGACCAACGAGGTACCGGCCTGGGCCCGGAGGTCCCGTCCCTGAGTGTCGGCCTGCCGGCCAGCGAACTGGTGTTCCTGGTGCGCGGCAGCCCGCCGTACCGGCTGGCGTTCGGCAAGCCCGGCGCGCAGTCGGCGGCGCTGCCGCTCGGCGTACTGATTCCCGGCTATACCGAGAGCAAGCGCGCCACCCTGGGTAGCGCCAGCCTGGGCGAACCGCTGGAGGTGGCCATGGCGGCCGCGGCGCCGGCACCGGGTAGCGACTGGAAGAAGATCGGCCTGTGGGCGGTACTTCTGCTGGGGGTCGCTCTGCTGGTAATAATGGCAATGAGCCTGCTGCGTTCCTCGCCGAACAAGCCATGAGCCGGTTCCGCGCTATGCTGTTCGGCTGAGGAGGCTTTACGACGGGCCCCGGGGCGCATGCCGACGACGCGGCGGCCCGACAATAAAAACAAATCACGGAGTAAGAGAATGATCAGAATGGCGCTCAAGCCACTGGTAGCGGCCTGCCTGCTGGCTTCGCTGTCCACCGCCCCGCAGGCTGCTCCTTCGCCCTATTCGACGCTGGTGGTGTTCGGCGACAGCCTCAGCGATGCCGGGCAGTTCCCCGATCCTGCCGGCCCCGCCGGAAGCACCTCGCGTTTCACCAACCGGGTCGGCCCGACCTACCAGAACGGCAGCGGCGAGATCTTCGGACCGACCGCGCCCATGCTGCTCGGCAATCAGCTCGGCATCGCCCCGGGTGACCTGGCTGCCTCGACCTCGCCGGTCAACGCCCAGCAGGGCATCGCCGACGGCAACAACTGGGCGGTGGGCGGCTACCGGACCGATCAGATCTACGACTCGATCACCGCGGCCAACGGCTCGCTGATCGAGCGCGACAATACCCTCCTGCGCAGCCGCGATGGCTACCTGGTGGACCGTGCCCGCCAGGGCCTGGGTGCCGATCCGAACGCGTTGTACTACATCACCGGCGGCGGCAACGACTTCCTCCAGGGGCGCATCCTCAACGACGTCCAGGCCCAACAGGCCGCCGGTCGCCTGGTGGATAGCGTGCAGGCCCTGCAGCAGGCCGGCGCGCGCTACATCGTGGTCTGGCTGTTGCCCGACCTGGGCCTGACCCCGGCTACCTTCGGTGGTCCCTTGCAGCCTTTCGCCAGCCAACTCAGCGGCACGTTCAACGCCGAGCTGACCGCCCAGTTGAGCCAGGCCGGCGCCAACGTCATTCCGTTGAACATCCCGCTGCTGCTCAAGGAAGGCATGGCCAACCCGGCTTCCTTCGGCCTGGCCGCCGACCAGAACCTGATCGGCACCTGTTTCAGCGGCAACGGCTGCACCATGAACCCGACCTACGGGATCAACGGCAGCACGCCCGACCCGAGCAAATTGCTGTTCAACGACAGCGTGCACCCGACCATCACCGGCCAGCGCCTGATCGCCGACTACACCTATTCGCTGCTGTCGGCGCCCTGGGAGCTGACCCTGCTGCCGGAAATGGCCCACGGCACCCTGCGTGCCTACCAGGACGAACTGCGCAGCCAGTGGCAGGCGGACTGGGAGAACTGGCAGAACGTCGGCCAGTGGCGCGGCTTCGTCGGCGGCGGTGGCCAGCGCCTGGACTTCGACTCCCAGGACAGCGCCGCCAGCGGCGACGGCAACGGCTACAACCTGACCCTTGGTGGCAGCTACCGCATCGACGAGGCCTGGCGCGCCGGGGTCGCCGCCGGTTTCTACCGGCAGAAGCTGGAAGCCGGCGCCAAGGATTCCGACTACCGGATGAACAGCTACATGGCCAGCGCCTTCGTGCAGTACCAGGAAAACCGCTGGTGGGCCGACGCGGCGTTGACCGGCGGCTACCTCGACTACGACGACCTGAAGCGCAAGTTCGCCCTGGGCGGCGGCGAGCGCAGCGAGAAAGGCGACACCAACGGCCACCTGTGGGCGTTCAGCGCGCGCCTGGGCTACGACATCGCCCAGCAGGCCGACAGTCCCTGGCACCTGTCGCCGTTCGTCAGCGCCGACTATGCACGGGTCGAGGTCGACGGCTATTCCGAGAAGGGCGCCAGCGCCACCGCGCTCGACTACGACGACCAGAAGCGCAGCTCGAAGCGCCTGGGCGCCGGCCTGCAAGGCAAGTACGCGTTCGGCAGCGATACCCAGCTGTTCGCCGAGTACGCCCACGAACGTGAGTACGAGGACGACACCCAGGACCTGACCATGTCCCTCAACAGCCTGCCGGGCAATCGCTTCACCCTCGAAGGCTACACCCCGCAGGACCATCTCAACCGCGTCTCACTCGGCTTCAGCCAGAAGCTGGCGCCGGAGCTGTCGCTGCGCGGCGGCTACAACTGGCGCAAGGGCGAGGACGATACCCAGCAGAGCGTCAGCCTGGCGCTGAGCCTGGACTTCTGAAACGGCGGCCGGCGCCCGGTCGGCGCCGGTCGCGTTTCCCGTCGACGGAACGATCGGCGCGCGCCGGCATCAAGAGAGTAGTACCCCGCTGTTACTCGCTGCCCGGTCGACCGCCATACACTGCCGATCCGTTTCGTTCGAGGGAATCGCCCGATGAGTTTCAACACCGAAGTACAGCCCGGCATCTGCATGGAGCCGGACGCCATCACCCAGGAATACGTGTTCAACCACACCATGTTGCGGGTCAAGGATCCGAAGCGCTCGCTCGACTTCTACTCGCGGGTGCTCGGCATGCGCCTGCTGCGTCGCCTGGATTTCGAGGAAGGCCGCTTCTCCCTGTATTTCCTCGCCATGACCCGTGGCGAAGAAGTGCCTGATGCGGTTGACGAGCGCCAGCGATATACCTTCGGGCGCCAGTCGGTCCTCGAGCTGACCCACAACTGGGGCAGCGAGAGCGACGACAGCCAGTACCACAACGGCAACCAGGACCCGCGCGGGTTCGGCCACATCTGCTTCTCGGTGCCCGACCTGGTGGCGGCCTGCGAGCGTTTCGAGACGCTCGGCGTGAACTTCGTCAAGCCGCTGGACCGAGGCATGAAGAACGTGGCCTTCATCAGCGATCCCGACGGCTACTGGGTGGAAATCGTCCAGGCCAGCCTGAACGGCGAGATGGGACGCGGCTGACGACCGTCGATCGGCTGCGCGCCGCGGAAATGAACCGCGCCACCGCCGCCGATCTCCAACCGGCGGTTGCGCGGAGTCAAGCGTGACCGCCAATTCCGCGTTAAACTGCGCGGGTTTTTTCCTCTCTCCGGAGCCATCCATGTCCCGCGTTACCCTGAGCCGCTATCTGATCGAGCAGACCCGCAGCCACAACACCCCGGCCGACCTGCGCTTCCTCATCGAGGTCGTGGCGCGTGCCTGCAAGGAAATCAGCCATGCGGTGTCCAAGGGCGCGCTGGGCGGCGTACTCGGCAGCATGGGCACCGAGAACGTGCAGGGCGAGGTGCAGAAGAAGCTGGACGTGATGTCCAACGAGATCCTGCTGGAAGCCAACGAATGGGCCGGCAACCTGGCCGGCATGGCCTCCGAGGAGATGGACCACCCCTACCAGATTCCGGGGCGCTACCCGAAAGGCGCCTACCTGCTGGTCTTCGACCCGCTGGACGGCTCCAGCAACATCGACGTCAACGTCTCGGTCGGCACCATCTTCTCGGTGCTGCGCTGCCCCAGCGAGTACCTGAACCAGAACGATACCCTGCGCGAGGAGGCCTTCCTCCAGCCGGGCACCACCCAGGTCGCCGCCGGCTACGCCATCTACGGCCCGCAGACCATGCTGATGCTGACCCTCGGCAACGGCGTCAAGGGCTTCACCCTGGACCGCGAGCTGGGCAGCTTCGTCCTCACCCACGACAACATCAGCGTGCCGGAAAGCACCGCCGAGTTCGCCATCAACATGTCCAACCAGCGCCACTGGGAAGCGCCGGTGAAACGCTACGTGGAAGAACTGCTGGCCGGCAAGGAAGGCCCGCTGGGCAAGAACTACAACATGCGCTGGATCGCCTCGATGGTCGCCGACGTCCACCGCATCCTGACCCGTGGCGGCGTCTTCATGTACCCGCGCGACGCCCGCGAGCCGGAGAAGCCCGGCAAGCTGCGCCTGATGTACGAAGCCAACCCGATGTCGTTCATCATCGAGCAGGCCGGCGGCGCCGCCACCAACGGCACCCAGCGCATCCTCGACATCAAGCCGGAGAACCTGCACCAGCGTGTCGCGGTGTTCCTCGGCTCGAAGCAGGAAGTCGAGCGCATCACCGGCTACCACGCGGAGTAGGCCGATGAGCGCGCCCTGGGAGACCTTGCTCGACTGGTGGTTCGGCACCTCCAGCGATGCCGCCGAGGTGGTTGCCCAGCGCAACGGCCTGTGGTTCGGCAAGAACGTCTGCCAGGACGCCGATGCCGGCGGCCGTTTCGGCGACCTGGTGAACCAGGCGCTGGACGGCGGCTTGCAGGAGTGGACGGCCGAGGCCGATGGCTGGCTGGCGCTGATCCTGTTGCTCGACCAGTTGCCGCGGATGATCTACCGCGACACGCCGCGCGCCTACGCCGGCGACGCCCGGGCGCAACGGGTGGTGCGCGAGGGCCTGGAAAAAGGCTTCGACCGCCAGTTGCCGCCGGTGCGCCGGGTGTTCGCCTACCTGGTCCTGGAGCACGCCGAGGACCTGCCCAGCCAGGAGCGGGCGGTAGCCTGCTTCCGCGACCTGCGCGATCAGGTCGGTGGCAGCGTGCGCAAGCCCTTCGACGATTTCTACGACTATGCCGAGCGGCATCATGCGGTAGTCGCCCGCTTCGGTCGCTTTCCCCATCGCAACGCCATTCTCGGCCGCCCCTCCAGCGAGGAGGAGACGGCGTTCCTCAGGGAACCCGGTTCGCGTTTCTGACTCCAAGGCTCCGGATTTCCCCCGCGTGTGCCAAGCTGTAGGGCAGCGCTTCCCCCGAACAAGGAGTTCCTCATGGCGTCGTTCCGTACCCTGGCCGTGGTCGCTTTCTGCGTCGTCCTGGCTGCCTGCAGCAAGATCAACCAGGAAAACTATTCCAAGCTCAAGGCCGGCATGAGCAAGGCCGAGGTCGAGGCGATCCTCGGCAAGCCCACCGAGTGCTCCGGCGCGCTGGGCATGTCCAGCTGCACCTGGGGCGACGAGAAGGCTTTCATCAGCGTGCAGTACGCGGCCGACAAGGCGCTGCTCTTCTCCGGCCAGGGGCTCAAGTGATCGGTCTGCCGATCCGGGTGCTCTGCACCCTGTGGCTGGGCTTGCTGCTGGTCGGTTGCGCGGGCTCGCCGAAGAATCAGCCGGCCACCGAGCAGGTCGACCTCCAGCGCTACCAGGGCACCTGGTACGAACTGGCGCGCTTGCCGATGTTCTTCCAGCGCAACTGCGCGCAATCGGAGGCGCATTACCGCTTGCAGGAAGACCAGAGCATCCAGGTGATCAATCGCTGCCTGACCCTGGATGGCGAGTGGGAGCAGGTGGAGGGGCGGGCGGTCGCCCAGCAGCCGGGACGCACCGACAAGTTGTGGGTGCGCTTCGACAACTGGTTCGCCAATCTCTTCCCCAACGTGGCGCGCGGCGACTATTGGGTGCTGGCGGTGGACGACGACTACCGCACCGCGCTGGTGGGCAATCCGAACCGTGAATACCTGTGGCTGCTGTCGCGTACCCCGCAGGTTTCGCAGCAGACCCGCGAGCGTCTGCTGGAAGAAGCGCGCAGCCGCGGTTACGCGGTGGACGAGCTGATCTGGCGGGTACCCGACGGCCAGTTGAAGCGGAGCCAGTGAAGGAACGCCCCGCCGGGGCGTTTTTTCTTTCCAGCGCCGTTCACGCCTGGCGGCTGGCGTGGGAAGTATCGGCGTTTAGCGCCCGACGGCTCGAACGAGTGGGGCGGATAAGCGCAACGCGGTTATCCGCCGCTGCGCAGGGTCAGTCGAGCAGTTCCCCCAGCACCTGGACGAATGCCCGTGCGCTGCGTTCTTCCCCGGCATGCCGGCCGTCGCGCACCACCCATCTGCCGGCCACCATCACGTCGCGCACCTGGCGGTCGCCGCCGGCGAACAGCCAGCGGTTGAGCAGGGCGTCGCCCTCGGCGCTGGCCAGGTAGGGGTCGTTGCCGTCGAGCACCAGCAGGTCGGCGCGACGGCCCACGGCGAGACTACCGATCGGCTGCCCAAGGGCCTGGGCGCCGCCAGCCAGAGCAGCGTCGTAGAGCGTGCGGCCGATCATCGGCTGGTCGTCGCGGTACAGCCGGTTGCGTTTCCGGTCGCGCAGGCGCTGGCCGTATTCCAGCCAGCGGAGTTCCTCGACCACGCTGAGCGAGACGTGGCTGTCCGAGCCGATGCCCAGGCGCCCGCCCTGGGCGAGGAAGTCCGTCGCCGGGAAGATGCCGTCGCCGAGGTTGGCCTCGGTGCTCAGGCACAGGCCGGCCACCGCGCCGCTACGCGCCATCGCCGCCACCTCGGCGGGGTCGGCGTGGGTCGCATGGACCAGGCACCAGCGCTGGTCGACCGCGACGTTCTCGTACAGCCATTGCAACGGCCGGCGTCCGCTCCAGGCCAGGCAGTCGTCGACTTCCTTCTGCTGTTCGGCGATATGGATGTGGACCGGCAGGTCGTCGTGGCCGGCGGCGAGGACCGTGGCGATCTGCTGCGGAGTCACCGCGCGCAGGGAGTGGAAGCACAGGCCCAGGGAGTGGCCTGCCGCCTCCAGCGGCGCGCGCAGGCGCTGGAGCAGTTCCAGGTAGGCCTCGCTGCCATTGATGAAGCGCCGCTGGCCCTCGCTGGCCGGCTGGCCGCCGAAGCCTGCGTGACTGTAAAGCACGGGCAGCAGGGTCAGGCCGATACCTGCGGCGCTGGCGGCGTGGGAGATGCGCAGGGAAAGTTCGGCGGGGTCGGCGTAGGAGCGGCCGTCGAGGTCGTGATGGACGTAGTGGAATTCCGCCACCGCCGTGTAGCCGGCCTTGAGCATCTCGATGTAGAGCTGGCGGGCGATGACCTCGATCTGTTCCGGCGACAGTCGAGCGACCATCCGGTACATCAGCTCGCGCCAGGTCCAGAAACTGTCGTTGGGATTGCCGGCGACTTCGGCGAGCCCGGCCATGGCGCGCTGGAACGCGTGCGAATGGAGGTTGGGCATCCCCGGCAGCACGGCGCCGCCGAGGCGTTCGGCGCCGTCGGCGTTGGCGTCGGGACGAATCTCGGCGAGGACTCCGTCCGCGGAAATCTCGAAACGGACATTTCGCGCCCAGCCTTCCGGCAGCAACGCACGTTCAGCGAAAATTGCGGACATAATCAGCTCACACGCAGTCTGTTTTATTTGTATATACATATACAGACGATTAAGCGGTGCGTAAACTCACTTCATCGACGCCTCGACAAGGAGTCTCTCAGTGACGTCCTCTTCCTCCGATCGTTCCCCGCTGGCCTCGCAACTCGGCGAGGTACCGGCGCCGCTCTACGCGCGGGTCAAGCAGATGATCGTCAGCCAGATCCAGTCGGGCGCCTGGCCGCCGCACCACCGGGTGCCGTCCGAGAGCGAACTGGTCAGCCAGCTCGGCTTCAGTCGCATGACCATCAATCGCGCCCTGCGCGAACTGACCAGCGACGGCCTGCTGGTGCGCATGCAGGGGGTAGGAACCTTCGTCGCCGAGCCCAAGGGCCAGTCGGCGCTGTTCGAGGTGCACAATATCGCCGACGAGATCGCGGCCCGCGGGCATCGCCATCGTTGCCAGGTGATCACCCTCGGCGAGGAGGTCGCCGGCCCCGAGCGCGCCCTGGCACTGGACGTGCGCGAAGGCCAGCGGGTGTTCCACTCGCTGATCGTGCACTACGAGAACGATATCCCGGTGCAGATCGAGGACCGCTACGTGAACGCCGCGGTGGCGCCGGACTACCTCAAGCAGGATTTCACCCGGCAAACGCCCTATGCCTACCTGACCCAGGTGGCGCCGCTCACCGAGGGCGAGCATGTGGTCGAGGCGATCCTCGCCGAGCCGGCCGAGTGCAAGCTGTTGCAGATCGAACGCGGCGAGCCGTGCCTGCTGATCCGCCGCCGCACCTGGTCCGGGCGTGTCGCGGTGACCGCCGCGCGGCTGCTGCACCCGGGTTCCCGCCACCGTCTGGAAGGACGCTTCAGCTCATGAGCGAATTCCGCATCCTGCGCGCCGTCGACTACCCGAGAATGCCGTGGAAGAACGGCGCCGGCTCCACCGAGGAGATCGCCCGCGACGGCGGCGACGGCCTGGACGGCTTCGGCTGGCGCCTGTCGATCGCCGATGTCGGCGAGTCCGGCGGCTTCTCCCGCTTCGCCGGTTACCAGCGGATCATCAGTGTGCTGGAGGGCGGCGGCATGCGCCTGCGGGTGGATGGCGCGGAATCCGCGCCGCTACGCGCGCGGCAGGCTTTCGCCTTTTCCGGCGACAGCGAGGTGCACTGCACCCTGTTCGATGGAGCTATCCGTGACTTCAACCTGATCTATGCGCCCCGGCGCCATCGCGCGCGCCTGCAATGGCTGCGGGTCGAGGGCGAGCTGGACTGGCACGGCACGGCGAGCACGCTGCTGCTGTTCGCCCAGCAGGGCGGGGTAGCGATTTCCTTGCAAGGGCAACCTCGCGGGCAACTGGCTGCCCACGACTGCCTGTGCGCCGAGGGACTGCAGGGCTTGCAGCATTGGCGCCTGACGGCACACGAGCCGGCGTGGGTCTGTGCGGTGGAACTCGATTCGCTGTGATTCGCCGGCGCCGCCAGGAAAAAGCGTCTACACCGAAAGGGTAGGCGCTTTTGTCTATCAAAAGAACCAAACGTTATTAATCCAATATTTTTAATGCCTATATAGTTCCGCATGCCGTCCGACTCCAACCGGGAGACCCGCATGCCCCCGCTTCGCCAGATCCTCGCCGTCCTCGCCCTGGGCGCCAGCCTCGCCAGCCAGACCGCCGTCGCGGCGGAATGCCCGTACCCGGGCAAAGTGGTGTTCGCCGGGCTGAACTGGGAAAGCGGCATGTTCACCACCGACCTGTTGCGCTACGTACTGGAAAAAGGCTACGGCTGCGAGACCGACGCGCTGCCGGGCAATACCGTGACCATGGAAAACGCCCTGCGCCAGAACGATATCCAGGTCACCGGGGAGCAATGGGCCGGGCGTAGCCCGGTGTGGCGCGCGGCGGAGGAGGCGGGCGAGGTGTTCTCCGTCGGCGAGACGGTGAAGGGCGCCACCGAGGGCTGGTGGGTGCCGGAGTACCTGGTCAAGGGCGACCCGCAACGAGGCATCGAGGCGAAGGCGCCGGAGTTGAGGTCGGTCGCCGACCTGCCGCGCTACAAGGCGCTGTTCCGCGATCCCGAGGAGCCCGCCAAGGGGCGTTTCTACAACTGCCCGACCGGTTGGACCTGCGAGATCGTCAACAGCCAGAAGCTCAAGGCCTACAGGTTGCAGGACAGCTACACGAACTTCCGCACCGGCACCGGCCCGGCGCTGGATGCGGCTATCAGCGCGGCCTTCCGGCGCGGTGAGCCGGTGCTTTTCTACTATTGGTCGCCGACTCCGTTGATGGGCCGTTTCAAGCTGGTGCAACTGGAAGAGCCGCCGTTCAGCGAGAAGGCCTGGGCCACCCTGTCCGATCCGAAGAACCCCGAACCCATCGGTTCCCGCTCGTTGCCGGCGAAGATCACCATTGGCGTTTCCCGCGATTTCCATGACAAGGCGCCGGCGTTGGTCGAGCTGTTCCGCAAGGTCGAGATCCCCTTGCCGCTGTTCAACGAGCTGCTCGCCGACATGGCGCAGAATCATCGCGAGGTCGGCGAGGTGCGTGCGCAGTTCCTTCGCCAGCATCGCGAAATCTGGAGCCACTGGGTGCCGGCCGAAGTCGCCACGCGCCTCGATACCTCCCTGAAGTAAGCCTCGCCAGCCTTCATGGCGCACTACCTGAGCGGGCGTCAGCGCACCTTGGTGCGGCGGCTCCAGGATACCTTCCAGGCGCGCAGCGAATGGCCGACCTGGCTGCTGATCGCCTGCCTGTACGGCGGTTGGGCACTGCTCGCCAGCCAGTATCGGCATTGGGGCTGGCCGGTGCTGGCGGGGCTGGTGCCGTTCGCCTCCCTCTACATGTCGTTGCAGCATGAGCTGATCCATGGCCACCCGACCCGCTGGCCGAGGTTCAACGCCGTGCTCGGCTACCTGCCGCTGGCCGTCTGGTATCCCTATCCGCTGTACCGTGACAGCCACTTGCGGCACCACCGCGACGAGCAACTGACCTACCCGGGGCTGGACCCCGAGAGTCGTTACGTCAGTCTGTCCGAATGGCCGCGCCTGGGCTCCTGGCGGCGGCGCTGGCTCTGCCTGGACAAGACCCTGCTCGGTCGCGCCACCCTCGGCCCGCTGCTGGCCCTGGCGGCGATGGCGCGCCTGGAGGGTTCGCGGTTGCGCCAGGGAGAGGGCGCCGCCTGGCGCCTGTGGGGCCTGCATGCCGTGCTGCTGGGCGGGTTGCTGGCCGGGCTTTGGCGCTGGGCGGGCATCCCGCCCTGGTTGTACCTGCCGGCGGTGGCCTATCCGGCCCTCGGCCTGAGCATGCTGCGCTCTTTCTACGAGCACCGTCCGGCCCGCGAGCCGGCGCAGCGCAGCGTGCTGGTCGAGGCGGGGTGGCCGTGGCGGCTGCTGTTCCTCAACAACAACCTGCATCTGGTCCACCACGATCTGCCGGGCCTGCCCTGGTACCTGCTGCCGCGCGTGTATAACGCAAGCCGCCGTGCCTACCGGCGACGCAGTGGCGATTTCCACCTGCCCGGCTATGGTCGTCTATGGCGGCGCCACGGTTGGCGGCCGGTGGATGCGCCGGTGCATCCCGAGCATTGAAGGCAGGCGGACGAGAGCATGATCGATACCCCGGTGGTGGCGGCGCTGGACATGTATGTCGAGCCGGACTGCGTCAGGCAGGCCGGCGCAACCTTCATCGGCGAGGTCTGCCGGCGCCTGGGCGTGCGCCGTTACGCGCCGGCCGCCGCCGATCTGGCGGTGCAGTGGCGACAGCCTAACCTGCTGTTCGCGCAGACCTGCGGCTATCCGCTGATGACCCAGTTGCGCGGCCAGGTGGCGGTGCTCGCGGTGCCCAGCTACGACTTGCCCGATTGCGCTCCCGGCGAGCATTGCAGTCTGTTCGTCGCCGCCGAAGGACAGGCGCGCCAGCGCCTCGGCGACTTCCGCAATACCCGCCTGGCGCTCAACGACCGCGACTCCAACAGCGGCATGAACCTGCTGCGCCATGCGCTGGCGCCGCTGGGGCGAGACTCGGCGTTCTTCGCCGAAGTGCGCATCAGCGGCGGCCACCTGCGCAGCCTGGCGATGGTGGCGGCGGGTGAGGTCGAGCTGACCTCGGTGGATGCAGTGACCTTCGGCTACCTGCAACGCCACGCACCGGAGCGCCTGGCCGGCCTGCGCGTGCTCGGGCGCAGCGCGCCGAGCCCGGCCTTGCCACTGATCACCTCGCTGCACTGGAGTGCGGCGCAACGCCGCGAACTGTTCGAAGCGCTGAACCTGACGCTGATCGAGTGCCCGCACCTGGCCGCGACACTGGCGCTGAAAAGCTTCCTCCCGGCCGGCGAGGAGCATTACCGGATTCTCCTCGACTACGAGCGTCAGGCGCAGGGCTGGGGTTACCCGCAATTGCGCTGAACGGTGTTACCGAAGGCCCCAAACCGGTGCGCGCACGCTTCGATCACGTGCACCCAGGGCCGTTCCGGCAGGCTCCTTCTCCCGGGGGAGAGGCTACCTTCGCTAATTCTTAACTACATAAAAATCAACGGGTTGAATGAAATTCACGGGAATGTGGAGATATCGCCGGAGGGCGTGGCGGCAGAATTGGCCCTTCCTTTGCTTATACTTGTATGTACAAGCATAGATGTGTTCGGTAGACCCAGCCCGACCTCTGCTTCGTCCCCGAATTCAGGCGCACCCTCGCGGGTCGCCGCCCGTTGAACGCCACGCCCAGGAGCCTGCCGTGACCACCCCGAGCAAATTCCGCGATATTGAAATCCGCGCCCCGCGCGGCACTACGCTGACCGCCAAGAGCTGGCTGACCGAAGCGCCGCTGCGCATGCTGATGAACAACCTCGACCCGGAGGTCGCGGAGAACCCCAGGGAACTGGTGGTTTACGGCGGCATCGGCCGTGCCGCGCGCAACTGGGAGTGCTACGACAGGATCGTCGAGACCCTCAAGCAACTGAACGACGACGAGACCCTGCTGGTACAGTCCGGCAAGCCGGTCGGCGTGTTCAAGACCCACGCCAACGCGCCGCGGGTGCTGATCGCCAACTCCAACCTGGTGCCGCACTGGGCGACCTGGGAACACTTCAACGAACTGGACGCCAAGGGCCTGGCGATGTATGGCCAGATGACCGCCGGTTCGTGGATCTACATCGGCAGCCAGGGCATCGTCCAGGGCACCTACGAAACCTTCGTCGAGGCTGGCCGCCAGCATTACGACGGCAACCTCAAGGGCCGCTGGGTGCTTACCGCCGGCCTTGGCGGCATGGGCGGCGCCCAGCCGCTGGCGGCGACCCTGGCCGGCGCCTGTTCGCTGAACATCGAGTGCCAGCAGAGCCGCATCGACTTCCGCCTGCGCAGTCGCTACGTCGACGAGCAGGCCAAGGACCTGGACGACGCCCTGGCGCGGATCCAGCGCTACACCGCCGAAGGCAAGGCCATCTCCATCGCCCTGCTGGGCAATGCCGCCGAGATCCTTCCGGAACTGGTTCGCCGCGGCGTACGCCCGGACATGGTCACCGACCAGACCAGCGCCCACGATCCACTCAACGGCTACCTGCCGGCCGGCTGGAGCTGGGAAGAGTACCGCGACCGCGCGCAGACTGACCCGGCCGCCGTGGTCAAGGCCGCCAAGCAGTCCATGGCGGTACACGTGCGGGCCATGCTGGCGTTCCAGCAGCAGGGCGTGCCGACCTTCGACTATGGCAACAACATCCGCCAGATGGCCAAGGAAGAGGGGGTGGCCAATGCCTTCGATTTCCCCGGCTTCGTCCCGGCCTACATCCGCCCGCTGTTCTGTCGCGGCATCGGTCCGTTCCGCTGGGCCGCGCTGTCGGGCGACCCGCAGGACATCTACAAGACCGACGCCAAGGTCAAGCAACTGATCCCCGACGATGCCCACCTGCACCGTTGGCTGGACATGGCCCGCGAGCGCATCAGCTTCCAGGGCCTGCCGGCGCGCATCTGCTGGGTTGGCCTGGGGCTGCGCGCCAAGCTCGGCCTGGCCTTCAACGAGATGGTGCGCAGCGGCGAGCTGTCCGCACCGATCGTCATCGGCCGCGACCACCTCGACTCCGGCTCGGTGGCCAGCCCCAACCGCGAGACCGAGGCCATGCAGGACGGCTCCGACGCGGTGTCCGACTGGCCGCTGCTGAATGCCCTGCTGAATACCGCCAGCGGCGCCACCTGGGTCTCGCTGCACCACGGCGGCGGCGTGGGCATGGGCTTCTCCCAGCACTCCGGGATGGTGATCGTCTGCGACGGTAGCGACGAGGCCGCCGAACGCATCGCCCGCGTGCTGACCAACGACCCGGGGACCGGGGTGATGCGGCACGCCGACGCCGGCTACCAGGTCGCCATCGATTGCGCGAAGGAGCAGGGCCTGAACCTGCCGATGATCACCGCCCAGCGCTGACCTCGGAAACCGCCTCCACGCCGGCGGGGCGTGGGGCGGCCGCCCACTGTCCCGACCAGGCCACAACAAGAATGGCGGCGCGCGAGCCGCAGCGGAGTACAGCAGCATGACCCAGGGCAGCGACAGCAAGCCACTGATCGAACGGCGCTCGATCGACTACATCCCGGCGAACGAGCGTCACGGTCGCCTCTACAGCCAGTTCACCCTCTGGCTGGGGGCTAATCTACAAATCACCGCCATCGTCACCGGCGCCCTCGCCGTGGTCCTCGGCGGCGACGTGTTCTGGTCGCTGGTCGGCCTGCTCATCGGCCAGCTCCTCGGCGGCGCGGTGATGGCCCTGCACGCCGCGCAGGGGCCGCGCCTGGGGCTGCCGCAGATGATTTCCAGCCGGGTGCAGTTCGGCGTCTACGGCGCCTGCATCCCGATCGCCCTGGTGTGCCTGATGTACCTGGGCTTCACCGCCACCGGCACGGTGCTTTCCGGCCAGGCCATCGGCCAGCTCACCGGGCTCAGCGACAGCGCCGGGATCTTCATCTTCGCCGCCTTCATCGTCCTGGTGACGGTGCTCGGCTATCGCGTCATCCACATCATCGGGCGGATCGCCAGCGTCCTCGGCATCATCGCCTTCGCCTACCTGTTCAGCCGCCTGATGCTGCTCAGCGACATCGGCGACCTGCTCGCCATCCGCCACTTCAGCTGGGCCTCGTTCCTCCTCGCGGTGTCCCTGGCGGCGTCCTGGCAGATCGCCTTCGGCCCCTACGTGGCCGACTATTCACGCTACCTGCCGGCGTCCACCTCGTCGTGGAAGACCTTCCTCGCCGTCGGCCTCGGCTCGGTGCTCGGCGCCCAGGCCTCGATGGTCCTCGGGGTGTTCTCCGCAGCCCTGGCCAACGGTCAGTTCGCCGGCCGCGAGGTGGCCTACATCGTCGGCCTGGGCAGCAGCGGGACCGTCGCCGCGCTGCTCTACTTCAGCATCGCCTTCGGCAAGGTGACCATTTCCACGCTGAACTCCTACGGAAGCTTCATGTGCATCGCGACCATCATCAGCAGCGTACGCGGTCAACTGGAGATCACCCGCGTGCAACGCCTGTTCTTCGTCCTCGCGATCGTCGGCGCCTCGACGCTCATCGCGCTGCTCGGCCAGCACTCGTTCCTCGCTGCGTTCAAGTCCTTCATCCTGTTCCTGCTGACCTTCTTCACCCCGTGGAGCGCGGTGAACCTGGTCGACTACTACTTCATCACCCGCGAGCGCTATGACGTGCCCGCGCTGGCCGACCCCGACGGCCGCTACGGTCGCTGGAACCTGCCGGGAATCGCCGTCTATACCCTCGGCGTGCTGGTGCAGATGCCGTTCCTGGCGACCACGCTGTACACCGGACCGATGGTCGAGCACCTCGGCGGCGTGGATATCTCCTGGATCATCGGCTTGCTGGTGCCGGCGGTCCTCTACTACCTGGTGGCGCGGCGCAAGGCCACGCGCCAGGCCCCGGCGCGAATGATCCTGCCGGCCGATCCCGGCGCCTTCGAACGTCCCGCGCACGGGGCCTGGCGCGTGGCCGGTCTATTATTCCCAACTCCGAGTCCACGAGACTC
>NZ_SCND01000106.1:0-15961 GCF_005503585.1 Pseudomonas sp. 2VD | reverse complement strand
CTGGGAGAGAATCCGTAAATCCTTGATTTTCAAGCATTTACTCTTCGTCGTCGCCGGGAGTGGTGCGCATTATAGGGAGATAGAAACTGGCGTCAACACTTATTTGAAACTTTTATTACGAAACACCGGGACGAGTTCGAAGCCTGGGCAGGCGGCGAGCGATCGAGGGTAGCCGCAGCAGCATGAGCGACGCACCAGCCACAGCGTACAGGGTCCACTCCTCCAGGTCTGCCCGCACCACCCAGAGCATGTGCAGCAAGCCGAGCCCAAGGATCAGGTAGACCAGGCGATGCAGCTTCTTCCAGCGACTACCGAGCTTGCGCATGGCGAAGCGGTTGGAAGTGATCGCCAACAGGAACAGGCAGATGAATCCAAGCATTCCCACGATGATGTAGGGACGCTTGCTCAACTCGATGCCCAACTGCCCCCAGTCCAACCCCAGGATGAACACGCAGTAAGCGCTCAGGTGCAGCAGCACATAGGTGAAGCACCACAACCCCAACTGGCGACGCACGGCGATCCAGCCCGGCCAGCCGCTCAGCTTCTGCAGTGGGGTCATCGCCAGGGTGAGTAGCAGCAATACCAAGGCGCCCAGCCCCAGTCGATCGACCAGGGTCTTGCCCGGGTCAGGTCCGAGGGCAAAGATCCAGGCTTGGTACAACCACCAGGCCGGCACTGCCAGCGCCCCCAGGAATACCGCAAGGCGCAGATACCAGTAGCGCATCAGTAGTACTTCCTCAGATCCATGCCGCTATAAAGGGAAGCGACCTCGCTCCCGTAGCCATTGAACATCTGCGTATCCCGTACATTGGGGCTGAACAACCCACTGGGCAGGCGCCGCTCGCGAGCCTGGGACCATCGCGGGTGGTCGACCTGCGGATTGACGTTGGCATAGAACCCGTACTCGTTGGCGGCAATGCTTTCCCAGGTGGTCTTCGGCTGCTCGCGGACCAGACTGATACGCACGATGGACTTGATGCTCTTGAAGCCATACTTCCACGGCACCACCAGGCGCAACGGCGCGCCATTCTGGTTGGGCAACAGCCGCCCGTACATGCCCACCGCCAGAATTGCCAGGGGATGCATCGCCTCGTCCATGCGCAAGCCTTCCATATAAGGCCAGTCGATCACCGAGAAACCGGAGCGTTGGCCGACCATCTGTTCCGGACGCTGCAGGGTTTCGAAACGGACGAACTTCGCCTGCCCATTGGGTTCGACCCGCTTGAGCAGGTCCGCCAGGGGAAAGCCCAGCCAAGGGATCACCATCGACCAGGCTTCCACGCAGCGCAGCCGATAGATGCGCTCTTCCAGTTGGTAGGGTTTGACGAAATCCTCGAGGGCATAGGTACCCGGCTTGCCGACCTCGCCGTCGATCACCACCGACCAGGGCTCGGTCTTCAGGGCCGAGGCGTTTTCCGCCGGGTCGCCCTTGTTCGGCCCGAATTCGTAGAAATTGTTGTAGTGGGTGGCGTCCTTGAATGGCGTGATCGCCTCCCTCTGGACATCCACCGCCTGCCAGCGGGTCTGCGGTAGCTTTTCGGCGAACCAGCCCGGCGCCGGCACCGGCTCGACGCCGGCATAGCGCTGTTCGTCGGCAAAGCCCAGGCGCGGCAGGCCGCTGGCCAGCGCCAATCCGGCGAAGGAAGCACCGAGCAGACGCCGACGGGACAGGTAGAGGGTTTCGGACGTGACTTCCGACTCGGAACAGTCGGAACGGGAGGGAATCTTGATCAGCATGACGGGCTCCGCAATGACCAGCTTTGTGCCAGTAGACTACGGAGCCCGTTGGAAATTACATCAGCTCGGCTGCTTCCGGCGACGCAGCTGCAGCAGGTATTGCACAGGACCGGAGGCCGCGTAGGCAAGGAACAGCAACAGGAGGATGCGCGGCGGGTCGGTAAAGACCACGGCGAAGGCCAGCACCACGATAAGGATCGCCACGAACGGCACCCGGCCGCGCAGGTCGAGATCCTTGAAGCTGTGGTACTTGATGTTGCTGACCATCAGCACACCAGCGGCGGCGACCAGCAGGGCGACGAGGAAGGCAACCTTGGCGCCCTGGATCTCGAAATCGCTGAACGCCCATACCGTGCCCGCCACCAGCGCCGCGGCGGCCGGACTGGCCAGGCCGATGAAATAGCGCTTGTCGGCCTTGCCGACCTGGGTGTTGAAACGAGCCAGACGCAGGGCTGCGCCCGCAACGTAGATGAAGGCGACCATCCAGCCGACCTTGCCGAGGCTGCCAAGCGCCCATTCGAAGGCGACCAGCGCCGGCGCTACACCGAAGGCGACCATGTCGGACAGCGAGTCATACTCGGCGCCGAAGGCGCTCTGGGTGTTGGTCAGGCGAGCCACACGGCCGTCCAGTCCATCGAGGACCATGGCCACGAAGATAGCGATGGCGGCGTTGGCGAACTGGCCGCTCATGCCATTGATGATGGCGTAGAAGCCGGAAAACAGGGCCGCCGTGGTGAACAGGTTGGGCAGCAGGTAGATACCGCGGTGACGAACCTTCCGCCCTTCGGCGTCGTGCCCTTCTTCTATATGTTCGTCGATGGGCAGCAGGCTTTCTTCGTCGGAGGCCTTGTTCGGCTCCTCGGGACGTTCACTCATGGACAATTCCTTGGGAACTGATGGGGTACGAATATGCCGACAGCACTTCTGACTAGGAAGACAACTCCGCCGGCCCAGGCTTTATACCAGATCGCCAGGCAAGAACGAAAAAACGCGGCCGGGGCCGCGTTTCTTCGTCTGTCGCCGGAGCCGCTTAGTTCTTGCTCTTGTCGACGATCTTGTTGGCTGCGATCCACGGCATCATCGCGCGCAGCTTCTCGCCGATCTGCTCGATCGGGTGAGCGGCGTTGTTGCGGCGGTAGGCAGTCATCGACGGGTAGTTGGCCGCACCTTCGGTAATGAACATCTTCGCGTATTCGCCGTCCTGGATGCGCTTCAGGGCGTTGCGCATGGCAGCACGGGACTCGGCGTTGATCACCTCCGGACCGGTTACGTACTCACCGTATTCGGCGTTGTTGGAGATGGAGTAGTTCATGTTGGCGATGCCGCCTTCGTACATCAGGTCGACGATCAGCTTCAGCTCGTGCAGGCACTCGAAGTAGGCCATTTCCGGCGCGTAACCGGCTTCGACCAGGGTTTCGAAACCGGCCTTGACCAGCTCGACGCAACCACCGCAGAGAACGGCTTGCTCACCGAACAGGTCGGTTTCGGTCTCGTCCTTGAAGGTGGTTTCGATGATACCGGTACGACCGCCGCCGACGCCGCAGGCGTAGGACAGGGCGACGTTCTTGGCGTTGCCGGAAGCGTCCTGGTAGATGGCGATCAGGTCAGGGATGCCACCGCCCTTGACGAACTCAGAACGCACGGTGTGACCCGGGGCCTTCGGCGCGATCATGATCACGTCGAGGTCGGCGCGCGGGACGACCTGGTTGTAGTGGATGGAGAAGCCGTGAGCGAAGGCCAGGGTGGCGCCCTTCTTCAGGTTCGGCTCGATCTCTTCCTTGTACAGGCGGCCCTGGAACTCGTCCGGGGTGAGGATCATGACCACGTCGGCTGCGGCGACGGCGGTCTTCACGTCGGCAACCTTCAGACCGTGCGCTTCGGCCTTGGCCACGGTGGCGGAGCCGCTACGCAGGCCCACGGTGACGTCGACGCCGGAGTCCTTCAGGTTGCAGGCATGGGCGTGGCCCTGGGAGCCGTAGCCGATGATGGCAACTTTCTTGCCCTGGATGATCGAGAGGTCACAGTCTTTATCGTAGAAAACGCGCATGGGAATTCCCCTTCAGTAAGGCCTCGCGGGCCTGCTTTCAGTTCAGATGCTCAGAGTCTTGTCGCCACGGGCGATGCCAGTGACGCCACTGCGGACCACTTCCAGGATCGACGCAGTGCCGATGGCCTGGATGAAGCTGTCCAGTTTGTCGCTGGTACCCGCCAGTTGCACGGTATAGACGCTACTGGTGACGTCGACGATCTGCCCACGGAAGATATCGGTGGTGCGCTTGACCTCGGCGCGCTGGGCGCCCGTGGCCTTGACCTTCACCAGCATCAGCTCGCGCTCGATATGGGCGCTTTCCGACAGATCCACCAGCTTGACCACTTCGATCAGCTTGTTGAGGTTCTTGGTGATCTGCTCGATCACCTCATCGTGCCCCACGGTGGTCAGCGTCAGACGCGACAGGGTCGGGTCCTCGGTCGGCGCCACGGTCAGGCTTTCGATGTTGTAGTTGCGTTGGGAGAACAGGCCGACCACGCGGGACAATGCGCCTGGCTCGTTTTCCAGCAGCAGGGAAATGATGTGTCGCATGATCAGGTACGCTCCGTCTTGCTCAGCCACATGTCGCGCATCGCGCCGTCACGGATCTGCATCGGATAGACGTGTTCGCTGGCGTCCACCTGGATGTCGAGGAAGACCAGGCGATTCTTCATGGCGAACGCCTCCTCCATCTTCGGCTTCAGATCCTTCAGGTCGGTGATGCGCATGCCGACATGCCCGTAGGCTTCGGCAAGCTTGACGAAGTCCGGCAGGGATTCCATGTAGGAATGCGAATAACGGCTGTTGTACTGCATGTCCTGCCACTGGCGGACCATGCCCAGGGCACCATTGTTCAGGTTGACGATCTTCACCGGCAGGTCGTACTGCAGGCAGGTAGACAGTTCCTGGATATTCATCTGGATACTGCCCTCGCCGGTCACGCAGGCGACATCGTCGTCCGGGAAGTTGAGCTTGATGCCCATCGCCGCCGGGAAGCCGAAGCCCATGGTGCCGAGACCGCCGGAGTTGATCCAGCGATTGGGCTTGTTGAACTTGTAGTACTGCGAGGCGAACATCTGGTGCTGGCCGACATCGGAGGTGATGAAGGCATCGCCATGGGTAACCTCGTAGAGCGTCTCGATGACGGTCTGCGGCTTGATGATGCTGCCGTCGCCCTTGTCGTACGGGAACAACCCACGGTTACCACGCCACTCGTCGATCTGCTTCCACCAGGCAGCCTGGGCATCCTGGTTCGGGGTCTCGCCGATTTCCCTGACGATCGCGACCATTTCGGTGAGAACGCTGTCCACCGGGCCGACGATCGGGATGTCGGCCTTGATGGTCTTGGAAATCGACGCCGGATCGATGTCGATGTGGATGATCTTGGCGTTCGGGCAGAACTTCGCCGCGCCGTTGATGACCCGGTCGTCGAAACGCGCTCCGACCGCGAGGATCACGTCGCTGTGATGCATCGCCAGGTTGGCGGTGAAGCTGCCGTGCATCCCGAGCATGCCGAGGAACTGGCGGTCCGCGCCGGGATACCCGCCGAGGCCCATCAGGGTGTTGGTCACCGGCAGGTTGAGCATCTGCGCCAGCTCGGTCAGCGGCGCCGCGGCATTGCCCATGATCACGCCGCCGCCGGAATAGACCACCGGGCGCTTGGCGGCCAGGAGCATCTCGGCGGCCTTGCGGATCTGTCCCGAGTGACCGCGAACGGCCGGGCTGTACGAACGCAACTTGACCTTCTTCGGATAGGAATATTCGAACTTCTGCGTCGGGTCGCCCATGTCCTTCGGAATATCCACGACCACCGGCCCCGGACGACCGGACTGCGCCAGGTAGAAGGCCTTCTTGATCACCTCGGGAATTTCCGAGGGATGCTTGATGATGAAGCTGTGCTTCACGATCGGCCGGGAGATCCCGACCATGTCGGTTTCCTGGAACGCGTCGGTACCGACCATGTTGCTCGGCACCTGGCCCGACAGGATCACCATCGGGATGGAGTCCATGTACGCGGTGGCGATACCGGTGATGGCGTTGGTCGCGCCCGGGCCGGAAGTCACCAGCACGACACCGGGCTTGCCGGTGGCGCGGGCGTAGCCGTCGGCCATATGGGTAGCCGCCTGTTCGTGGCGCACCAGGATGTGGGTCACGTCGTGCTCCTTGAAGAGCGCGTCGTAGATATGCAGGAGGGCACCACCCGGGTACCCGTAGATGTACTTAACGCCTTCGTCGCGCAACGAGCGGACGACCATTTCAGCGCCAGATAAAAGCTCCACGTTTTCACCTCTAGAACGCTATACGGCCACCCAGGGGCGGGCGACCGAAATTCGGTTGGCTGCCCGGCAGAGCATGGGTGACGGTAGTCACCGGCTACGTCAACTGCCGATTGAGCAAACTTGGAAGGGCGCCTGGTGTTACGGAGCTCTTCCACCCAGCGCGAGGTAACGCGAAGCAGGGTGTAACTTTCGGCGCGGGTAGGCACCTCATGGTCTGCCGGAGAGGGGACTGGGTTGCAGACGGCCCGCTACAGCGAGCTTGGATTCTTCGCATTCGTCGAACGCAAGTCAAGCTTTATTCTGAAAATTATCAAAAAAAATTCCAAGGAAGCTGCCATACCCTTCCATAAAAAAGCTGATCAATGACCAAAAACAGATTTTATGGCTAGAAAATTCCGATTTAGAGCAAACTTTTCCAAAATGCCCATGATTCCCGCGAGGACTTGCCACGGCGAGGCCGTCTCCGGCGGCGGTTGTGATGCCGTGCAGCATGCCGCGCTGGCGGATTTGGTTATAGTTAGCCGCAGTTAGCGCATTCCAAGGACTCCGCATGCGACGCATGATCCTCCCGGCCAGCTTGTTGCTCGCCCTCTCCTCTTTCGCCATGGCCGCCCCGATCTACAAATGGGTCGACGCCGAGGGCGTCACCCACTTCGGCGCACAACCGCCGCAAGGTGCGCAAGCGACCACGGTGAATACCCAGACCGCCCCGCCGCCGGACAACTTCCCCCTGCCCCCCTCGACCCCGGCACCGACCATCCAGCAGAAACCGGCCGATCCCGAGCAGAAGGCGATCGACGACAAGGTGAAGCAGCAAGTGGCGAAGGAAGAGGCCGAGCGCAAGCAGTTCTGCGAAGAAACCCGCAACAACCTCGCGCAACTGAAGAACAACCCGCGCGTAAGGGTCGACGAAGGCAAGGGCGAACTCCGTCGCCTCGGCGAGGAAGAACGCCAGGAGCGAATCGCCAAGGCCGAAAAGGCGATCCAGGAGAATTGCCGCTGAGGCGAACACAGCCCCGTCCCGCAGCATGGGGCTGACCCGGCTCTCCGCCTTGCTTGAAGCAAAGAAAAACCCGGCCTGTAGCCGGGTTTTTCTTTACTGCCGAAGCTTCATGACGGCCCGCCGATCAGCCGGTCGAACTCGCCAAGCGCCGCCAGCAGGCCGGCGACTTCCTCGCCACGCTGCGCATAGGCCACCTCGGCCATGGCCAGGATACCCGAGGCTTGCGGCAAGGCGCTGTCGCTTTCGAGAATCAGCTTCATCCGTGGCAGGAAGATCCATTGCAGCCATTGCTCGAGCGCCAGCGTATCCACGCAGAACGGCTCGGGGCTGGCCAGCGCTTCCGGGGCGGGGCTGCTTTCGCTCCACCAGCCGAGGGCACGCAACTCACGCTCGATCAGCAACAACTGGTCGGCCAGCGCATAGACCCGTCGATCCATCAGGAGCTGACCTTGGCCTTCTGCCGGGCCAGCGCAGCGCCGGCGGAGTCTCCCTGCTTCTCCCGAGCCTGGGCGATCAGTTCCCAGAGCCCGGCCTGCAAGGCCGGCCGGCCATTGGCGTAGCTCAAGCCACGGCGCGCGACCTGCTCGGCCTGGGCCGCATCGCCCTGGGCCAGGCGCACCTGGGCCAGGCGATAGAGCACCTGCGGCTCGCGCGGAGCGATGCGCTGGGCTCGCTCGAGGCTGGCGGCGGCGCTGTTCAGGTCGCCGCTGCCCTGCTGTTGCTGGGCGGTTGTGAGCATCGCCAGGACCGGCCCGTCCAACTGCTCGTCGGCCGCCAGGCTGCCGGCCGAGCCGGAGGCCGGAATGCCGGTGGGCGCGGAACGACTGGCGCCGCTGGGCGGCATGTTGTAGCTGCCACCCAGCGGTGGCGTGGAGGCGCTGCTGGGCGGAGCCTGGTACTGGGTGCCGGTGCCGAGCGGAGCGCTGCTGATCGGCGCGGCGCCGGACTGCGCCGGGAAAGTCTGGATCGGTGCGGAATTGGCGCCCTGCGGCACCATCACCACCACACCGGAGTCGCCGCCCTGGGGAATGCCCTGGGTGGCGGCGCCTTGCTGGGTACGCGGTACCTGGGTACGGGTGATGCGGAAACCGCCGCTTTCCTGGTTGGACACCGGAGTACCGGAATCCACCACCGGGATCGCCCCGTGCTGCGGGCTGGCGCAGCCCGCGAGCACGGCACTGCCGGCAAGCGCGGCGAATACGAAAATCTTCTTCACGTCAGGTCCTCTCGGATCAATTCAGCCAGCCACGTACCCAGTCCATCACCTCGCCGGCGGGGTTCTGGCTCCCGCAGCCTGGGCCCTGGGCGGGCTCGCTGCCACGAATATAGGGCATCTGTACGGCATTCGGGCAATCCGCCGCCGAGCCCTGCCCGGTCTGCGCGTCGACCCAGGCCATCACCACGTTCTCCGGCATCGGCATTTCCAGCGATTGCGGATGCGCCTTGCGCATGAAGCTGGCCCACACCTGCAAGGCACCGGTGGCGCCGGTAAGCGGCGTCTTGCCGTTGTCGTCGCGACCGAGCCAGACCACAGCCTGGAGGTCGCCGCCGAAACCGGAGAACCAGCTATCGCGCGAGTCGTTGCTGGTGCCGGTCTTGCCGGCGAGGGTCAGCGACGACGGCAATTGACTGTACACCGAACGCCCGGTGCCTTCGCGCATGACCCGCTGCATGGCGTTCTGCACCAGGTAGACGGCGCCCGAGTCGAAGCGCTGTTCGACCTGGAACGGATAGCGCTTGAGCGGCTGGCCGTCGGCAGTGAGGACGCTGCGGATCCCCCGCAACGGCGTGTTGAAGCCGCCGCTGGCGATGGTCTGGTACATGGTGGCGACCTCCATCGGACTGAGCGAACCGGCGCCCAGCAGCATCGACGGATAGGCCGGCCAGTCACGGTTGATACCCAGCCGGGCGACGGTCTGCAGCACGTTGGGCACACCGACGTCGAGGCCGAGCTTGGCGGTGGACAGGTTGTAGGAGTTTGCCAGGCCCTGGTACAGGAAGATCGTGCCATGCGAGCGCCGGTCGTAGTTCTGCGGTCGCCAGACCTGGCCGTCCTGGCCTTTCACCGCGAAGGGCTCGTCCTGCACCCAGGTGGTCAGGGTGTACTTGCTCGGCCGCTCGAGAGCGGTCAGGTAGACCGCCGGCTTGATCAGCGAACCGATCGGCCGCACCGCGTCCAGGGCCCGGTTGAAGCCGGCGAAGCGCGGGTCGCGACTGCCGATCAGGGCCTGGATCTCGCCGGTTTCCGGATTGGTCACGACCATCGCCGCCTCGACCTGGTCGACTCCCTTGCGCCCACTGAGGCGCTTGAGCGTTTCGTTGACGGAGGTCTCGGCCTTCTCCTGCAGGATCGGATCGAAGCTGGTGAAGATGCGCAGCCCTTCCTCGGTCAGGTCCTCGTCGCGGTAGTCCTGGCGCAACTGGCGCTTGACCAGGTCGAGGAAGGCCGGATAGGAGCTGTCGGCCATGCTGCCCTGCCGGGTAACGCCGAGCGGGCGCTGCTTGGCGGCGTCGACTTCCTGCTGGGTCGCCACGCCCTGCTCGGCGAGCACGTCGAGCACCAGGTTGCGCCGCGCCAGCGCACGATCCGGGTAACGCCGCGGGTTGAAGTAGGACGGTCCCTTGACCATGCCGACCAGCAGCGCCACCTGGTCGAGCTTGAGCTCGGCCAGCGGCTGGCTGAAGAAATACTGGCTGGCCAGGCCGAAGCCATGGATCGCTCGTTGCCCATCCTGGCCGAGGAACACCTCGTTGAGATAGGACTCGAGGATGTCGCGCTTGTCGTAGTGCAGTTCCAGCAGCACCGCCATCATCGCTTCGTTGATCTTGCGGCTCAGGCTGCGCTCATTGCTCAGGAAGAAGTTCTTCACCAACTGCTGGGTCAGGGTGCTGCCGCCCTGGCGCAGCTGGCCGGCCGTGGTGTTGACCCACACCGCCCGGGCCACGGATTTCAGCGACACGCCATGGTGGTTCCAGAAGTCGCGATCCTCGACCGCGACCAGGGTGTCGATCAGGTAGGTCGGCACCTGGTCGAGCTTGACCAGGATGCGATCCTCATGGTGCGCCGGATACAAGCCGCCGATCAGCAGCGGCTCAAGGCGCGCCACCGCCAGTTCCTTGCCGTTGGCCTGGCTCAGCCCGCTGACATAGTTGCCGTTGAAGCGCACGCGCACGCGCTGGGCCGGTTCCGCGCCTTCGTAGAACTGGAAGCCACGGGTATTGAGTTCGACCGCGCTGGCCGCCACCGATACGGTTCCAGGGCCGCTCACGCTGGGCTCGCGACGGTAGCCGAGGGCGTCGAGTTCGCGCAGGAAGTCTTCCCTGCTCAGCTTCAGGCCGTTGAACAGCTCCAGCGGGCGGGCATAGACCTTCGCCGGGATGGTCCAGCGCCGGCCGGAGAATTTCTCCTGCACCACGGCATCGAGATAGATGGCGAAGCCGGCGAGGAGCACCAGGCCGACGAGGCCGAGCTTGAGGGCCCAGCCGAGCCATTTGTTCAGGCCGGGTGCCGGGCGTGCTTTGCTGTTACGGGAACGGGGGGATCGGGGACGCGTCATGGCGGCGCATTATACGTACTTTATCCACAGCGGACAGACACCACATCGGCGGCATCCACGGTCTGCGCGGCCCCGGTGGATAGGCGCGGCGGCAGCGCGGCGCATTCGACCGGCGATCCGGCAAATGGTTGCTATCCGCCAGCGAGGTTTGCACTGTCACCCCTTCCCGCCATAATGCGGGTTTTCGCATATTTCAGAGGCAAGGATATCCCGTGAGCCAGACCCTGATCGCCGCCCTGCAGAACCCGGCCCTCTACCCCCACCCGGTGGAGCGCTTCGAGGTCATCGAGACGCACATCTCCTGGGTCCTGTTGACCGGTCCCTACGCCTACAAGATCAAGAAGCCGATGGATTTCGGCTTTCTCGATTTCACCAGCCTGGACAAGCGCCGCTTCTATTGCAACGAAGAGCTGCGCCTGAACCAGCGCCTCACCGACGATCTCTACCTGGAGGTCCTGCCGATCACCGGCAGCGAAGAGGCGCCGCGGATCGGCGGCGACGGCGAGGCAATCGAATACCTGCTGAAGATGCGCCAGTTCCCGCAGGACAACCTGCTGGCGGCAATCCAGGGCCGCGGCGAACTGTCCAACCAGCATATCGACGAACTGGCCGAGCAGATCGCGCACTTCCACCAGAACACTCCGAAGGTGCCGCTGGAGCACCCGCTGGGCACCGCCGAGTCCTGCATGGCGCCGGTGCGGCAGAATTTCGAGCAGGTTCGCCCGCTGCTCAAGGACAAGGCCGACCTGCAACAGCTGGATGCCCTCGAAGCCTGGGCGGAAAGCAGCTTCGAACGCCTGCTGCCGGTGCTCCAGGAGCGCAAGGCGAAGGGCTTCATCCGCGAATGCCACGGCGACATCCACCTAGGCAACGCCGCGCTGATCGACGGCAGGGTAGTGCTGTTCGACTGCATCGAATTCAACGAGCCGTTCCGTTTCACCGATGTCTGCGCCGACTTCGCCTTCCTCGCGATGGACCTGGAAGATCGCGGCCTGAAGTGCCACGCTCGACGCTTCGTCAGCCTCTATCTGGAACACACCGGCGACTACCAGGCCCTGGAACTGCTGAACTTCTACAAGGCCTACCGCGCCATGGTCCGCGCCAAGGTCGCGCTGTTCAGCCTCGGCTACCAGACCGATGCCGTGCAGCGCGCGGCGACCCTGCGCCAGTACCGCAACTACGCCAACCTGGCGGAAAGCTACAGCGCCATTCCCTCGCGCTTCCTGGCGGTCACCCATGGTGTCTCCGCGGTCGGCAAGAGCCAGGTGGCCATGCGTCTGGTGGAGGCTCTGGGCGCCGTGCGCCTGCGCTCGGATGTCGAACGCAAGCGTCTGTTCGGCGAGCAGCCGGAACACGACAGGGGCCAGTTCGCCGCCGGCATCTATAGCAGCCAGGCCAGCGAAGCGACCTATGCGCACCTTCACCAGTTGGCCGCGAAGATCCTCCAGGCTGGCTATCCGGTGGTGATCGATGCCGCCTACCTGAAGCAGAATCAGCGCCAGGCCGCTTGCCACATCGCGGAAGAAACCGGCGTGCCGTTCCTGATCCTCGACTGCCAGGCGCCCGAAGCGGTGATCGCCGGCTGGCTTGCGCAACGCCAGGCGGAAGGCAAGGATCCGTCCGACGCGACTCTCGACGTGATCCGCACCCAGCAGGCTACCCGCGAGCCGCTGACAGCGGCGGAGACGGTCCAGAGCAAGCGCGTAGACACCCACGACGCGGCCAGCCTCGACGGGCTGATCGACGGCATTCGCCAGCGCCTGCCCGGTCTCTGAACGAACTGCCATGCCGCCCGCCCCTCCAGGGCGGGCGCCGTGCCGCTGCTCTTCTATACTCACGGCGAGCCTTCTGCGCAGGACGCCGCCCATGAACTCGCCCCGTCAGCTCGACTCGCCGCTCTACCAACTGCTCCACGCCGAAGACATCGAAGGCTTCAACCGACAGAAGCCGGCCGACGGCTGGATCGACCTGGCCGGCGGCGACTTCCGCGGCCTCGACCTGCGTCTGCTGGATGCCGCCCGCGTCGACTTCAGCGATGCCTATTTCCGCGGCGCCGACCTGCGCGGCGTGGATCTGCGCGAGGCGCGCCTGGAGGGCGCCAGCCTGGCCCATGCGCAGATATCCGGTACGTATTTCCCGTTGCGCCTGGCGCCGGACGAGATCCGCATGTCGGTGAACTTCGGCACCCGCCTGCGCTACCTGCCGGAGCCCTGAGAAGCGGAAGGACCACGCCAGGCCACGTTTTGCCGGGAGGCCGCTACACTTCTGGCAGGTACCCGGCCGGCTGAGGATCGGTCCCGGACCGCCTACGCCGGATCGTAAGGGCGAAGGCCGCTCGCGTCGGCCATCTCGCTCCATCGCGCCGGCCCTGTCGGCTCCGGACCGGTTCCAGGCAGTTCCGCGCCATCACGCTTCTGAGCGGCATCGCAAGGACCGACGATGAACGACGAACTGCTGAACCTGAAAAACCTCGGGAAAACCTCGACCCAATGGTTGCATGCCGTGGGTATCCACAGCGCCACCGATCTGCGTCGGCTCGGCTCGGTGGGAGCCTATCGCGCGGTCCGCGCGCGCGGCTTCCGAGCCTCGAAAGTCTTGCTCTATGCCATCGAAGGCGCACTCCTCGACGTTCACTGGAACGAGCTGTCCCCAGACCACAAGGCCGCACTGCTCGGCGAGCTGGAGACTTTCCCCGTGCGAAACAAGAGCTAGCTCACACCTGCCACGGGAAGATATTTACTCCCCCCGGGCGCCCACCTATCGTCTCGTGGACGTTCGTACCTCCTCTCCCGACCAGGCAGCTCAAGGAAATGGCCATGTATCTACTCGGCGAGCAACCGGCTTATGCCGACCAATTGATCAATCGCCTGCAGGGAATCCCTCACCGCTTGCTCGAAGGCCTGGCACCCAGCGGCCCCGCCGTGGAACTGGAACGTAGCGACGACCTGGAACGCGAGCTGCCCGCCGACCAGGTATTCCTGGTGGAAAGCGGCCTGCTGCATGCGCTGGTCGACGAACGCCCACTGTTCTACCTCCAGGAAGGCGACCTCCTCGGCCTTCGACGCGGACTCGTGCTCCCCGCCTGCCGGCATGCCAATGAAGAACCGATCCGCCTGCTGCCCTATTCGCGCGATGCGCTGCTCCAGCACATCCATGCTGACCAGGAGCGTCAGGAACTGCTATTGCAGTACCTGATCGGACAGACTGCCCTGCTCGGCGATGCGCTGGCGCACCTGAAGCAGCCGGAAGTCCGCCCGGCCACCGGCTTCCGCCACTTCGCCGCGGGCGAGGCGCTGATCCGCCAGGGCGACGATGCGGATCATGTGTTCATCATCATCGAGGGGCATGCCGAAGCGCTGGTGGACGGCCAGAAAGTCGGCGATGTGCAGAAGGACGAGATCTTCGGCGCCATGGCCGTGTTCACTCGCGAGAAACGCAGCGCCACGGTGGTCGCCAGCGAACCCTGCACGGTGATGGTGATTCCCAAGGAGCAGTTCCTCGGCCTTATGCAGAACAACCCGCGAATCGCCCATAGCCTGATCGAAGGCATGGCCCGGCGGATAGACCTGCTTAACCGGGAAGTGACCCAGCTGCGCCTGCGCCGCAGCGCCTGAGGCCCATTCCAGAGGGCTCGCGACTAGCTAGCAGAAAAGTTTGGCGAAAGCGTTTGACATGGAAATGAGAATCATTATTATGTCACTCAACTGGTCGCGAGATCAGCCGGTAAGCTGAGAGACCCACGCAGTCGGACTCTTCAGATTATCTCCTCATCAGGCTAATCACGGTTTTTGACCCGGCACTTTGCCGGGTCTTTTTTTGCCTGCGATTCGGCCGGAGACGACCGTTCATCGGCTGGCGATGGAATGAATGAGAACCGGCTTGACCTGATAATGAGAATAGTTATTATTACATCAACTGGTCGCGAGGCCAGCAGGTAAGCTGAGAGACCAAGCAGTCGGACTCTTCAGATTATCTCCTCATCAGGCTAATCACGGTTTCGACCCGGCACTTTGCCGGGTCTTTTTTTGCCCGCGAAAACGTAGCGCGATACGCGGCTCCAGGCCTCGCGCCCTTCCTTCAACGTGCCTTCTTCATCTCCGCGCAATAGTCCTTGTCCGGCTGTGCCGGCGTGTACCAGGCGTAGTCGGCCTCACGCGTCGTTACCGCCTGCCCGGCCTCGACCAGCATCAGTACCTGCGCGCCCTTCTCCGCACCAAGGTCGCGCAGGTGGACCGGTACGCCGAGGTCGCGTCGGGCGTGGAAGCTGCCGGCGACGAGCATCGCCGGCAGTGGCGCATCGCGAAGACGCTCGGCCATGCGGCGGTCGCGTTGCTGCTGGACGGCGAGCATCGCCGGCAATTGATCGTCGGGAAGCATGCCGCAGTGGGATTCGCGAATCTGCGCAAGCAGCGGCAGGCGCACGCTGTCACGCCTGGAGGCCGTTCCGGGAAGCGGCGGACGCTCCCTGTAGATGCGCATGATCTCGCTCCGCTGGAGGTTCGCCGCCAGCAACGGCGCGGGTTGCGCAACCGCCCAGGACACCAGGGGTCCGTACTGCGTCCAGTCCCAACCTTTCTGCCAGTCCAGGGCCTGCTCCAGGTTCGCCACCGGCTTGCCGGTCCCGAGTTGTACGCGGACCGCATCCACCCGTGGTTGCTGGCCGGGATCGAGCATTTCCAGCAGCAGGCTGCCCTGCGCCCGATATTCGCCCAGGGCCTGCGCCAGCCACAGTTCCACGGCATGATGATCGGGATTGTCGTGCTTCTCGCCGACGATCACTCGCGGCGCGGCCGCCAGGCGTGCGACCAGTTGCTGCGGGCTCAGCGTCACGCCGCTGCGCAATTCGACGATTCGTCCCGTCTGCGGATCGTCGCGCCCTTCCGGGCTCTGCCAATCAGGCAGCGGCGGCAGTTGGGACTGGCAGCCGCCCAGCAGCAGACAGAAAGCGAACAGGCGAATGCGCATGGCGACTCCTTCAACGGGCGACGATCAGCGGATGACCTCGCTCGGGATGACGCTGGACCAGGACCTCGAGGCCGAACACCGCGCGCAACGGCTCGGGGCGCAGGACTTCCTCGGGCGTACCGAGCAGGTGCGGGCGACCATTCTGCAACAGCAGCAGGCGGTCGCAATAGCGCGCGGCCAGGTTGAGATCGTGGAGGATCACCAGCACCGAGGCACCGCGGCGGGCGAAATCATGCACCGCCTGCAGGGTAGTGTGCTGGTGCAGCGGGTCGAGCGCCGAGGTCGGTTCGTCGAGCAGCAGCACCTGCCCCGGCTCGCCCGGCCACAGCTGCGCCAGCACCCGCGCCAGGTGCACGCGCTGGCGTTCGCCGCCGGACAGCGCCAGGTCGCT
>NZ_SCND01000105.1:0-16129 GCF_005503585.1 Pseudomonas sp. 2VD | reverse complement strand
CCCCAGCCCCGGCGCACCGCACCTGCGGCGAGCCGCGAGCGGCGTCCCTGGCCCGATGTGGCTCGGCCGGCCGCCGAGCCGGCGCTGAGGGCCGGCCGATGGAAATCCTGCTGCTACGCCTGGACTTCTGGGACTGGCTGGCCTTCGGTACCGTCCTCCTGCTCCTGGAAATCTTCGGTGCCGGCGGCTATCTGCTGCGGGTCGGCCTCACCGCCGCTTGTGTCGGTGCGCTCGGCGCGCTCCTGCCGGGACTGGCCTGGCCCTGGCAGGTAGGGCTGTTCGTCCTGCTCTCCGGGCTGGTCGCCGCCTTGCATCGACGCCGTCGCCGCAAGGCCGGTAGCGTCGAGGAAACGCCAGGGTTGCAGCGACGCGGCGACGACCTGTTCGGCCGCACCTTTCCCTTGCACCGGGCGATCGTCGGCGGGCTCGGCGAGCTGCGCGTCGAGGACGCGTTGTGGCTGGTCAGCGGTCCCGACCTGCCGCGCGGCGCCCTGGTCCGGGTCACCGGCCAGGACGGCGCCCTGCTGCACGTCGAGCCTGCCGTTCCCTGAATCGCTGTAGCTCCCGGCCGGCGGGGGCTGTACGGCAGCGGAAAAAGCGACCGGACGGTCATCCCCGCTGGAACTCCGGGACGGCAAACGCGATCTGATGTAACACGCAGCCCCCTATCAGGAGTTCCCCCATGCGTTCCGTCAAACTCGCCGCCGCTACCCTGGTCATCGCCGCCCTGCCGCTGGGCTCGGCCATGGCCGATACCTTCTGGCGCAACATCATTTCCTCGGGTGCCACCACGGCCTCCACCTACCTGACCTTCCGCCACGACCACAAGCTGATCGTCGCCGCGCAGGACGACGCCGGCAGCTACATCGCCAGCGACGGCGCGATCCGCGGGCCGTACCTGGAAGCCGCCCTGCAGAAGCTGCGCAACGACAACCCGGACCTGCAGGCCAGCGACATGGAACTGGCCAGCGCGATCCTCGCCGGCGGCGAGCAGTCCGCCGTCCAGCAGTAGGCCCCGGTGACCTCGCCTCCGCCCGGAGGCGAGGTCACTCGCGGTAGTCGTCCAGCGGCACGCAGGCGCAGAACAGGTTGCGGTCGCCGTAGACGTTGTCCACCCGGTTAACCGCCGGCCAGTACTTGAACGCCCGCGCATGTTCGCTCGGGGTCACTGCCTCGGCGATCTCGTAGGGTCTCTGCCAGATCCCGGTGACGTCGGCCAGGGTATGCGGCGCCCGTTTCAGCGGGTTGTCCTCCGCCGGCCAGGCGCCGCTCTCCACCTTGCCGATCTCGGCCCTGATGCTCAGCATCGCCTCGACGAAACGATCCAGCTCCGCCTTCGACTCGCTCTCGGTCGGCTCCACCATCAGCGTGCCCGGCACCGGGAAGGACATGGTCGGGGCGTGGAAGCCGTAGTCCATCAGGCGCTTGGCCACGTCTTCCTCGGTTATCCCGGTCTGCGCCTTGAGCGGTCGCAGGTCGAGGATGCATTCGTGGGCGACGCGCTCGTTGCGCCCGCGGTAGAGCACCGGGAACGCCCCGTCCAGGCGGTTCGCCAGGTAGTTGGCGGAGAGGATCGCCACCTCGCTGGCGTCGGCCAACTGCGGGCCCATCATGGCGATGTACATCCAACTGATCGGCAGGATGCTGGCGCTGCCCCAGGGCGCCGCGCTGACCGCGTCGTTCAGCGGGTTCGGCCCTTCGACGCGGATCACCGGATGGTTGGCGACGAACGGCGCCAGGTGCCGCTTGACCCCGATCGGCCCCATGCCCGGTCCGCCACCACCATGGGGGATGCAGAAGGTCTTGTGCAGGTTCATGTGCGAGACGTCCGCGCCGATGTCCGCCGGTCGCGCCAGGCCGACCTGGGCGTTGAGGTTGGCGCCGTCCATGTAGACCTGGCCGCCGTGGCGGTGGACCACTTCGCAGATCTCGCCTATCCCCTCCTCGTAGACGCCGTGGGTCGAGGGATAGGTGATCATCAGGCAGGACAGCCGGTCGCCCGCCTCGGCCGCCTTGAGGCGCAGGTCGTCGAGGTCGACGTTGCCGCGGGGATCGCACTCGACGATCACCACCCGCATGCTGGCCATGATCGCCGAGGCCGGGTTGGTGCCATGCGCCGATGCGGGAATCAGGCAGATGTCGCGCTGGCTATCGCCGCGGCTCTGGTGGTAGCGGCGGATCGCCAGCAACCCGGCATATTCGCCCTGTGCTCCCGAGTTCGGCTGCATGCAGATGGCGTCGAAGCCGGTGATCGCCCGCAGCCAGGCTTCCAGTTCGTCGATCATCCGGCGATAGCCCTCGGCCTGCTCGCGCGGCACGAACGGATGCAGTTCGGCGAATTCCGGCCAGGTGATGGGGATCATCTCGCTGCTGGCGTTGAGCTTCATGGTGCAGGAGCCGAGCGGGATCATCGCCTGGTTCAGCGCCAGGTCCTTGCCTTCCAGCTGGCGCAGGTAGCGAAGCATCTCGGTCTCGCTGTGGTGGGCGTTGAACACCGGATGCTGCAGGTAGGCCGAAGTGCGTTGCAGGACCGCCGGAATGCCGTCGTCCACCGCCCCGCCATCCAGGTGCGCGACATCCAGCCCGTGGCCGGCGCCGAGGAAGATCTCGAACAGGGTCGCCAGGGTCGCCGCGTCACAGGTTTCATCGAGGCTCAGGGCCAGCCGCCGGTCGTCGACCACGCGCAGGTTGACCCGCGCCGCCCGCGCCCGTTCGAGGATCGCAGCCTGACGCTCGCCGACCTCGTAGGTCAGGGTGTCGAAGAAGTGCCGGTTGAGCCGCCGCAGTCCCTTGCTTTCCAGGCCCGCCGCCAGCAGCGCGGTCAGGCGCTGGACGCGTTGGGCGATGCGTTTCAGCTCCTGCGGCCCATGGTAGACGGCATACAGCGAAGCAATGTTGGCCAGCAGCACCTGGGCGGTGCAGATGTTCGAGTTGGCCTTTTCCCGACGGATGTGCTGCTCGCGGGTTTGCAGGGCCATGCGCAACGCCGGGTTGCCGCGGGCGTCGCGGGAAACGCCGATGATCCGCCCCGGCATTGCCCGCTTGTACCCTTCGCGGGTGGCGAAGAACGCCGCGTGCGGCCCGCCGTAGCCCATCGGTACGCCAAAGCGCTGGGCGCTGCCGAGCACCACGTCGGCACCGAGTTCCCCCGGCGGGGTCAGCACCAACAGGGCGAGCAGGTCGCTGGCGACGCAGGCCAGCGCCTGTTGGCCGTGCAACGCCTCGATAAGCGGGCGCAGGTCGCGGATCTCGCCGCGACTGTCCGGGTATTGCAGCAAGGCGCCGAACACCGCGTGGGCGGCAAGATTGTCCGGCTCGTCGACGACCAGCTCGAAACCGAACGCCTCGGCGCGGGTACGCAACACCGAAACGGTCTGCGGATGGCAATGCGCATCGACGAAGAACCGGTTGCTCCTGGCCTTCGCCACCCGCCTGGCCAGGGCCATGGCCTCGGCGGCGGCGGTGGCTTCGTCGAGCAGCGAGGCGCTGGCCAGGTCGAGTCCGGTGAGGTCGATGGTCAGTTGCTGGAAATTCAGCAGCGCTTCCAGGCGGCCCTGGGCGATTTCCGGCTGGTAGGGCGTATAGGCGGTGTACCAGCCGGGATTCTCCAGCACGTTGCGGAGGATCACCGGCGGCGTCACGGTGCCGTAGTAGCCCATGCCGATCAGGCTGGTCCAGCGCTGGTTGAGCCCGGCGTAGCCGCGCAGGCGCGCCAGGGCGGCCTGTTCGTCGAGCGCGGCGGGCAGTTCCAGCGGCCGGTTGAGGCGGATCGCCGGCGGCACCGTCTGCACGATCAGTTCGGCGCGAGTGGAAACTCCGAGGAAATCCAGCATGGCCTGCTGTTCCGCCGGATCGGGGCCGAGGTGGCGGCGCAGGAAGGCATCGGCGGGCTGGAGCTGGGCGAGGGACGGCGTCTGCGACATGGCTTCGGTCTCGTTGGGGGCGGCATCGCCCTGCCAGCGATCGTCGCCGAACGGATATCGAATGAGAAAGCAACGACGGCGAAAACGCATTTCGCCGCTGCAAAAAGAACAAAGCCTCGAATGATCGAGGCCTTGTCCAAGGATAGCGGGTTTTGTCGCGACTACGCGGCGGCTCAGCCTTCCGCGTCGACGGCGGCCTGGTAGCCAGCGGCGTCGAGCAGCTTGTCCAGCTCGGCCGGATTGCTCGGCTTGAGCTTGAAGAACCAGGACGCGTACGGGTCGTTGTTGACGTCTTCCGGGGTGTCGGCCAGGGCTTCGTTGATAGCGATGACTTCGCCGCCGATCGGCGAATAGATGTCGGAGGCGGCCTTCACCGACTCGACCACGCCCGCTTCCTGGCCGGCGGCGAGGGTCTTGCCCAGCTCCGGCAGCTCGATGAAGACCACATCGCCAAGGGCTTCCTGGGCATGGTCGGAAATGCCCACGGTAACGCTGCCGTCGGCTTCCAGACGCGCCCATTCGTGGCTCTGGGCGTAACGCAGTTCGGCGGGAATATTGCTCATCTTGTTTTCCTCGAAGTCGGGGGCGACGGCGGTCGCCATTGCCAGGTTAGATCAGGGGCTTGCCGTGACGCACGAAACTGGGCTGGACCACCCGTACCGGGTACCACTTGCCGCGGATTTCCACCTCGGCGCGGTCGCCGGTGGCGGCCGGCACGCGGGCCAGCGCGATGGACTTGTTCAGGGTAGGCGAAAAGCTGCCGCTGGTGATCTCCCCCTCACCAATACCAGCTACCCGCACCACCTGGTGGGCGCGCAGCACGCCGCGCTCCTCCAGAACCAGGCCGACCAGCTTCGGCTGGTCGCCGGCGGCCTTCTGCGCTTCCAGCGCGCGGCGGCCGACGAAGTCCCGCGCAACCGGCTCCCAGGCTACGGTCCAGCCCATGTTGGCGGCAAGCGGGGAAACGCTTTCGTCCATGTCCTGGCCGTAGAGATTGAGCCCGGCCTCCAGGCGCAGCGTATCGCGCGCCCCCAGGCCCGCCGGGGAGATCCCGGCGCCAACCAGCTCGTTGAGGAAGCCCGGCGCCTCGGCGGCCGGCAGCATGATCTCCAGGCCGTCCTCGCCGGTGTAGCCGGTGCGGGCGATGAACCAGTCGCCCTCGGCACGGCCCTGGAACGGCTTGAGTTCGCGAATCAGCGCGGCGCGTGCCGGGGATACCAGTTCGGAGCTGTGCACGCGGGCGTTGGGGCCCTGGATGGCGAGCATCGCCAGGTCGCCGCGTTCCTGCAGGTCGACCTTGAAGCCGGCGGCCTGCGCCTGCATCCAGGCGATGTCCTTGTCGCGGGTGGAGGCGTTGACCACCACCCGGTAGCCGTTCTCGGTCAGGTAGACGATCAGGTCGTCGACCACCCCGCCCTCTTCGTTGAGCATCGCGCTGTAGAGCGCCTTGCCGGTCTCGCCGAGGCGCGCCACGTCGTTCGCCAGGAGATGCTGCAGATAGGCCGTGGCCTGCTCGCCGGCGACGTCGACCACGGTCATGTGGGACACGTCGAAGACGCCGCAGTCACGCCGGACCTGATGGTGCTCCTCGACCTGCGAACCGTAGTGCAGCGGCATGTCCCAACCGCCGAAATCGACCATCTTGGCGCCGAGCGCGACGTGCAGCTCGTAAAGCGGGGTGCGCAATCCCATGGGTATTCTCCTTCCGGGCGTAGCGGGTGCCGTCGGCAGAGACCGCCGGCACGAAATCGCGCGCATTGTAGCCGCAAGCCCCGGAGCAGGACACCATGGAAGCGTGCCGCGATCCGTGCATAGACCCTACGGCCTGCATGGATACTAGGCTCAGCGATCGGAATGATGGGCAGAACGACGAATCAACCCGACCACCGGTAGCAGGCCGACCAGCACCAGGGTCAGGGCCGGCAGCGAGGCGCGCGCCCATTCGCCCTCGCTGGTCATCTCGAAGATCCGTACGGCCAGGGTGTCCCAACCGAAGGGACGCATCAGCAGGGTCGCCGGCATCTCCTTGAGCACGTCGACGAAGACCAGCAGCGCGGCGCTCAGCGAGGCCGGCAGCAACAGCGGCAGGTAGACCCGCAGGAACAGCAGCGGGCCGCCCACGCCGAGGCTGCGCGAGGCTTCCGGCAGCGACGGGCGGATCCGCGCCAGCCCGCTTTCCAGCGGCCCGTAGGCCACCGCCATGAAACGGATCAGGTAGGCCAGCAGCAGGGCGAACAGACTGCCCAGCAGCAGCGGCTTGCCGGCGCCGCCGAGGGCGCTGGAAAGCGGGATCACCCAGTGATTGTCCAGCCAACTGAAGGCCAGCATGATCGAGACCGCCAGGACCGAGCCCGGCAGCGCATAACCGAGGTTGCCCAGGCCCACCGCGCCGCGGATAGCGCGGGTCGGCGCCAGGCGCACGGCGAAGGCCAGCAGCAGGGCCACGGCGACCGTCGCCAGCGCAGCGATGCCGCCCAGCGTCAGGGTATGGCCGATCAGGTCCCAGTAGCGCTCGTCGAGGTCGAAACGGCCCTGGCGCCAGAACCAGACAGCCAGTTGCGCCACGGGAATCACGAAGGCGCAGAGGAACACCAGCCCGCACCAGGCGCTCGCCGCCAGCGCCCTGGCGCCGCGCAGGCGGTACAGCGGCGCGCCGCGCGGACGCTCGCTGGCGGCCTTGGCTCGGCCTCGCGTGTGGCGCTCGCCGAGCAGCACCAGGCATACCCCGAGCAACAACAGGCTGGCCAGCTGGGCGGCGCTGGAGAGGCTGTAGAAGCCGTACCAGGTCTTGTAGATGGCGGTGGTGAAGGTGTCGAAGTTGAACACCGATACCGCGCCAAAGTCGGCCAGGGTTTCCATCACTGCCAGCGCCAGGCCGGCGCCGATCGCCGGCCGCGCCATCGGCAGGGCGACCCGCAGGAACGCCTGCCAGGGCGACAGGCCGAGGACCCGCGCGGCTTCCATCAGGCCCTTGCCCTGGGCGATGAAGGCGCTGCGCGCGAGCAGGTAGACATAGGGATAGAACACCAGCACCAGCACCAGGATCACCCCGCCGGTGGAGCGTACGCGCGGCAACCGCAGGCCGCTGCCGAACCACTCGCGCAGCAGGCTCTGCACCGGTCCGGCGAAATCCAGCAGGCCGACGAAGACGAACGCCAGGACGTAGGCCGGGATCGCGAACGGCAACATCAGCGCCCAGTCCAGCCAGCGCCGCCCGGGGAATTCGCAGAGGCTGGTGAGCCAGGCCAGGCTGACCCCGAGCAGAGTCACGCCGATGCCGACGCCGAGCACCAGGGTCAGGGTGTTGCCGAGCAGGCGCGGCAACTGGGTATCCCACAGGTGGCTCCAGATTTCCCGGTCGATCTCCAGCCAGCTCAGCAGCAGCACGCTGAGCGGCAGCAGCACCAGCGCGGCAACGGTGAAGGTGATGGGGTACCAGCGGCGGGGAGCGGGATGGGCCACGAAATCCTCGGTGCGGAACGAACGACGCCCCGCTCGGACGAGCCGGGGCGCCGAGTATAACCGGCGGTCAGTTCCAGCCGGCGCGGTCCATCAGGCGAATCGCCTCGGCCTGGCGCTTGCCGGCGACTTCCACCGGGATGCTGTCGGCCTTGAAGCTGCCCCAGCTGGCGACTTCGGCTGACGGCGCGACCTGCGGGTTGGCCGGGAATTCCTGGTTGATCCCGGCGAACAGCGCCTGGGCGTCGGGCCCGGTCATCCATTCCACCAGCGCCTTGGCTGCCTCGGGATGCGGTGCGTGGCGAGTCAGGCCGATGCCCGACAGGTTGACGTGGACGCCGCGGTCGGCCTGGTTCGGCCAGAACAGCTTGACCCGCAGGTTCGGGTTCTGCTTGTGCAGGCGTCCGTAGTAGTAGGTATTGACGATGCCGACGTCGCACTGGCCGGCGTCCACCGCCTGGATCACCGCGTTATCGTCGGCGAATACGTCGGTGGCCAGGTTGTTCACCCAGCCCTGGAGGATTTCCTCGGTCTTCTGTGCCCCGTGGGTCTCGATCAGGGTGCCGGTCAGCGACTGGTTGTAGACCTTCTTCGCCGTGCGCAGGCACAGGCGGCCTTCCCATTGCTTGTCGGCCAGGGCTTCGTAGGTGCTCAGCTCTTCCGGCTTGACCCGCTCGGTGGAGTAGACGATGGTCCGCGCGCGCAGCGACAGTCCGGTCCAGCTATCGGTGCTGGAACGATACTGCGAGGGAATGTTCCGTTCGATGGTGGCCGACTTGAACGGTTGCAGCAGGCCCATCTGCTCGGCCTGCCAGAGGTTGCCGGCGTCCACGGTGAGCAGCAGGTCGGCCGGGGTGTTCGCGCCTTCGGCCTTGATCCGCGCCATCAGCGGCGCTTCCTTGTCGGTGATGAACTTGACCTTCACGCCGGTCTTGCTGGTGTAGGCATCGAACACCGGCTTGATCAGCTCGTCGATGCGCGAGGAATACACCACCACTTCGTCGGCGGCCTGGGCCAGGCCGGTGATGCCCAGGGCCAGGGCGGCGAGTAGAGCTTTGCTTGCCTGCATGAAGAACAGCCTCGTCAGCGGAACGTAGGCACGAATGATAAGAAATCTCGCTTGCGAACCCGCGCGACTAAATGTGTCGGGGTGTTTCGCCTGCGTCCAGGCCGCCGAGGATGGCGAGAAACGCCTCCACCGCGGCGCTGCGGCCATGGCGGCGGGTGAAGACGAGGAAATCGGCCAGCGCCTCGGGCTCGGCCAGCGGGCGATAGACGACTCCGGCCCGGGCCAGCGCGGTGCTGCAACGCGGCACCAGGGCAACGCCCTGGCCGGCCGCGACCAGGGCGATGATCGAGGTGATCTGGCGTCCGGCCGGTCCCCTCGTCAGCGCCAGCCCGGCCTTCCGGTAGAGGCGCTCGATCAGTTCGTTGAGGCCGGAGCCGTAGTCCAGCGGAAACAGGATCAGCGGCCGATCACGCAGATCGTACAGGCCGATCCGCTCTTGCCGCGCCAGCGGATCGCCGTTGGGCACGGCCACCACCAGCGGCTCGCCGCCCAGGGCCAGCACCTCGATGCCGACCTGGCCTTCCGGCGGCGGCAGGCGCCCCAGCCCCACATCGATGCCGCCTTCGGCGATCTGCGCCCATTGCGCCGCCGAAGCGCCTTCGAGCAGCTCCAGTTGCACCTCCGGATGGCGCTCGCGGAACAGTCGGATCGCCTCGGTGAACAGGTCCGACAGGGCGATGGAGCTGGCGTAGCCGAGGGTCAGGTGGCCGGCCAGCCCCTGCGCCAACTTGCGGGCGAAGCCGGCGGTGCGCTCCAGTTGGTCCAGCAGGCCGCGTGCGTAAGGCAGGAACAGGCTGCCCTCGGCGGTGAGGGTCACCGCCCGGCTGGAGCGGTCGAACAGGCGAAAGCCCAGCTCTTCCTCCAGCGCGGATATCTGCCGGGTCAAGGGCGGCTGCGCCATGTGCAGGCGCTGGGCGGCGCGGCCGAAATGCAGGGTTTCGGCAACGGCTGCGAAGCAGCGCAGGCGGCGTAGGTCGAGCATGCGGTTCCTCGGTATCGATCGGTCCTGAATCGGTATTGGCCAGCCCGTCGGGAGCGCCCCTATAACAGGGGGTTTCTCGTCCAGGCAGAGCGTTCCATGAATTCGCCCCAGGGTTTCCCCCGCCTCGCGCTGTTTCTCTGCGGTTGCGCTGCGTTCCTCAATCTCTATACCACCCAGGGCATCTTCGACGAACTGGCGGCGAGCTTCCACATCAGCGCCCATCAATCGAACTGGAGCATCACCGCCACCACCCTGGCGGTGGCCCTCGCCGCGCCCTTCGTCGGCCGGCTCAGCGGCGGCCGCGAGCGCAGCAGGGTGATCGCCTTCGCCGCCAGCCTGCTCTGCGTGCCCATGCTGCTGGCCGCCCATGCCGGCAGCTTCGCCGCCTTCCTGCTCTGGCGCTTCGCCGAGGGGATGCTGATTCCCCTGCTGTTCGCCAGCAGCGTGGCCTACATCGGCGAGCGCTGGAGCGGCGGCGCGGTCATCGAGCTGACCAGCCTCTATGTCGCCGGGACCATCCTCGGCGGCTTCGCCGGACGCTTCCTCACCGGCCTGCTGACCGAGGAGTGGGATTGGCGCGTCGCCTTCCGGATCCTCGCCGGGCTGACCCTGCTCATCGCCGTCGCCATCCGCGCGCTGCTCCCTGCCAATTCTGGCAGGCACTCGCCCGCACCCGGGAAACGCCCCTTAGTATCCCGTGAACTGTTCCGGGCTCCGCTGCTGTCGTCCTACGCGGTGGGGTTCTGTGTCCTCTTTTCCCAGGTCGCCATGTTCACCTATATCGGCATCCATCTCAGCCGTCCGCCGTACAGCCTGGACACCGCTCAGCTCGGCTCGATCTACGCGGTGTTCCTCCTCGCCCTGCTGGTGATTCCCGCCAGCGGCCGCCTGGCCCGCGCCCGCCCGCACCGCCAGTTGCTGCTGGGCGCATCGCTGCTGGGCGTCTGCGGCTCGCTGCTGACCCTGGCGCCGGGCCTGCCGACGATTCTCGTCGGCCTGGCTCTCAGCGCCACCGGCGTGTTCCTCGCACAGTCCACGGTCAACGCTTTCACCGCCAGCAACGCCGGGACCGACAAGGCCGGCGCCGTCGGCCTCTACCTGACCTGCTACTACGCCGGCGGCAGCCTCGGCGCGGTGCTGCCGGCGCCATTCTGGGACCGCTGGGGCTGGCCGGGCTGCCTGGGCCTGATCCTCCTGGCCCAGTTGCTGCCGTTGCTGCTGACCCGCTACGGCTGGTCCGCACCACAGGCCGAACGCGCGGCCCTGCGCGCGTCGCAAGGAAGACCGTAACCATCGCAAGAACAACAAGAACCGACAGGAGGTTAGCCATGAACCATGTCATCACCCCCCACAGCAAGCTGCTCGGCGTCATCGAGCCAGTCCTCAACGACATGCCCGCCGGCCCCCTGCGCCATGCGCTGTTCCGGGCCTTCTGGGACGAGACGGCGTCGTTGCTGGACATCGAGGACGCCTTCGCCCGGGTCACCGCCCGGCGCCAGGCGGTCGAGCCGCTGCGCAAGTTCTTCGCCAGCTGGTCGAAGACCAACAACTCGGCGGCCAGCGTTTCCGGGCTGGCCAATCGCCTGACCCTGCTGGCCCGTTCGGAACAGGGTTCGGCAGCGGCAGACCAGCTCTATCGAGCCTGCGGCAGCCTGCAACGGATCACCGACGAAGACCTCGGCGCCCTCGGCAACACCGTGCATGCCGATCTTTTCTACACCATGGCCACCACCCTTTGCGGCGACGACCGCTGGCTGCTGCGCGAGAACTGCCTGCCTTCGGCGCAGGCGTTCAAGGACTGGACCGACCGCCAGCGCCTGCGCGAGCGCGACCTGATGCAGGGACTGCTGACCACGCTGGTACACGAGGTCTATACCCACGGCGAGGTGGAGTACATCCACCCGCTGTACAAGGAATGGTTCAGCCGCGACATGGGCGTACCCGCCGAACGCGCCCGCGCCACCGTGGCCTGGGTAACGGTGCACACCGGCGGCACCGAGAGCAATCACTTCGCCCACGCCACGGCGGCGGTGAACGCCTTCGTCGAGGCGATGGAAATCGAGGTGAACGAAGAAGCCGCGCGCAACCTGTTCGGGCTCTACCTGCGCAACAAGGCGCAGGTCATGCGTGACTGCGCGGCGATGTTCTGAGGACTGGCGGCCCTCCCGTCAGGGGAGCCGCCCCGCTCAGACTCGTGCCAGCGCCGGCAGGTCGCCGCTGAGGCCAAGCGCCTGGCGGACGAACAGCGCCTTGGCCTCGTGATGGCCGTCGACCAGGCGCAGGCCGGCGTTGCGCAGCCAGCGCAGCGGCAACCGGTCGGCCTGGAACAGGCGTTCGAAGCCTTCCATTGCCGTCATCATGCCCAGGTTGTGCGGCATCCGCCGCCGCTCGAAGCGACTCAGCACGCGTTCGTCGGCAAGCCGTTCGCCGCGCTCCAGGGCGTGCAACAGGACCTCGGACAGCACCGCCGCATCGAGGAAACCCAGGTTCACGCCCTGTCCGGCCAGCGGGTGGATGGTGTGCGCAGCGTCGCCGACCAGCGCCAGGCCCGGCTCGACGTAACGCTTGGCGTGCCGCTGGCGCAGCGGGATGCACAGGCGCCGGTCGGCATGCAGGATGGCGCCCAGGCGCTGTTCGAAAGCTTCGCCGAGGGCGGCGCGGAAGCCATCCTCGTCCAGCGCCATCAGCCGTTCTGCCTGTTCCGGGGTGGTCGACCAGACGATCGAGCACCAGTGTTCGTCGCCGCGGTCCGGCAGGGGCAGGAAGGCCAGCGGGCCGTCGTCGGTGAAGCGCTGCCAGGCGGTTGCGCGGTGCGCGTTCTCGCAGCGCACGCTGGTGACGATGGCGTGGTGCAGGTAATCCCATTCGCGGGTGGCGCAGCCGGCCAGGCGGCGTACCGCCGAGTTGGCGCCGTCGGCGGCGACCACCAGCGGCGCGCGCAGCTGACGGCCGTCGGCCAGGGTCAGCAGCCAGTCGTCACCGGAGTGGCGCATCTGTTCCAGGCGCGCGTTGGCCAGCAGGCCGGTGGTGGAATCGTGCAGGCGTTCCAGCAGGGCGTCCTGCACCACCCGGTTCTCGACGATATGGCCGAGCACCTCGGCGTGCACGCTGGCGGCGCTGAAGCCGATCCGCCCGGTGCCGGAGCCATCCCACACCTGCATCTCGCGATAGGGCTCGGCGCGGCGCGCGACGATGCCGTCCCAGGCGTGCAGGCGCTGGAGAATCCGCCGGCTGGCTTCGGACAGCGCGCTGACCCGCGGCTCGTAGGGCGCCTCCGGCTTGAACGGCGCCACGTCGAGCGAGCCGCCGTCCACCAGCAGCACCTCCAGGCCGCTGCCCTCCAGGGCCAGGGCCAGGGCGCTACCGACCATGCCGGCGCCGACGATGACCAGATCCGCGTGCATATCCTCGTTCTCCACTCGTGGGCCCTCTTCAGGCCGCGTTCCGCAGGCGCGGCTTGAGCCGCACGTACAGGGTTTTCTGAACCCGCGCCACCAGGGTGCCGGCGTCGTCGCGCACTTCGGCGTGCAGCCGGGGCAGGTACTTCTCGCCGCCGGCGGTCCGCTCACGGACCTCGTCGAGCAGCTTCTGGTCGATGCTGAAATGCGCATGCACCGGGCCCTTGCCCGGGCTGACGAACTCGATGTTGGCCGCCTTGTCCCAGACCACGTAGTCGCGGCCCAGGTTCTCCATCAGCATCAGCATGAAGAACGGGTCGGTCATCGCGTAGAGGCTGCCACCGAACTGGGTGCCTACATAGTTGCGATTGAGCCGGTTCAGGCCCATGCGCACCCGAACCTCGCGGAAATCGCCGGCGATGTGCCGCACACGGATGCCCGCCCCCAGGAAGGGCGGGTAGAGGTTCATGGCGAAGCGCAGCAGGCGGGCCTTGCGCGCCCTCGACCAGACCGGCATGGCGCTACAGCGGCCGCGCGCCGAGGCCCATGGCCTGACGGGCGAACCAGCGCTTGGCCGGCGGCAGCAGGTCGAGCCCGAGCAGGCCGAGGTTGCGCCCGGCGCCGAGCAGCGCGCGGTCGTTGGAGAACAGCCGGGTCACCCGGTCGGAGAAGCCGACGGTCATCTGCTGGTCCAGGCGCTGCCCATCGAGGTAGCGCTGCAGCACGGCGAACTCGCCCAGCGGCGCGTCGTCGTGGAGCAGGGCGTCGACCAGCGCCAGGGTGTCGCGCAACGACAGGTTGAAGCCCTGGCCGGCGATGGGGTGCAGACTGTGCGCAGCGTTGCCCAGCACCACCAGGTGCGGACGCACCTGCTCGCGGGCCTCGACCAGGTGCAAGGGGTAGCAGTGCCGTGCGCCGACCTGGCGGAAGGCGCCGAGGCGGTAGCCGAAGGCAGCCTGCAGCTCGCCGAGGAAGGCCGCGTCATCGAGGCCACGCAGACGTTCGGCGTCCTTGCCTGGGCGGGTCCAGATCAGCGCGCAACGGTTCTCCGGCAACGGCAGCAGGGCCATCGGACCGCTGGGGGTGAAGCGCTCGAAGGCCTGCCCGAGGTGCGCCTCGGAGGGCGATACGTTGGCGATCAGCGCAGTCTGCCGGTACGGCGTCTGCTCCACGGCGATGCCGAGTTGTTCGCGCAGCCCGGAACGACCGCCATCGGCGAGGATCGCCAGCTCGCAATCGAGTTGCGTCTCGTCGTCGAGGGTAAGCCGGTAACCGCCCTCCCGGGCTTCCAGGGTCTTCACTTCGGCCGGGCAGTGCCAGCGCACCACCTCGGGGTCGAGCGCCTTCCACAGGCACTGGCCGAGCCAGGCGTTCTCCACCACGTAGCCCAGCGCCGGCACGCCTTCCTCGATGGCGGTCAGGCGGGTGGCGCCGAAGCGGCCGCGGTCGGAAACATGGATATGCAGGATCGGCTCGGCGCGCTCGGCGATCGCCGGCCACAGGCCGAGTCGCTCGTAGATCTGCCGGCTGCCGTAAGACAGCGCCGAAGAGCGGGCGTCGTAGCTGGGCTGGTAGGCATTGCCGGGGGCGAAGGGTTCGATCAGCACGATCGACCAGCCGCGCTCCCGAGCGCCGGCCTGCAGGGCCAGCGCCAGCGAGGCGCCGACCAGGCCCCCGCCGATGATCGCCAGGTTGACCTTGCTCATCGTCACCTCAGGCTGCCTCGCTCTTGGCCGCGGCCATCAGCGCCTCGATCTCGGCGACGGTCTTCGGCACGCCGTTGGTCAGCACTTCGCAGCCATTGCGGGTGACCACCACGTCGTCCTCGATGCGTACGCCGATACCGCGCCACTTCTTCGCCACCAAGGTATTGTCCGGGGCGATGTAGATGCCCGGCTCGACGGTCATCGCCATGCCCGGTTCGAGCACCCGCCATTCGCCGCCGACGCGGTACTCGCCGACGTCGTGCACGTCCATCCCCAGCCAGTGGCCGGCGCGGTGCATGTAGAAAGCCTTGTAGGCCTCGTGGGCGATCAGCTCGTCGACGTCGCCCTCCAGCAGGCCCAGGCGCACCAGCCCGGCGGTGATGACCCGTACGGTGGCCTCATGGGCCTCGTTCCAGTGGCGACCGGGGGCGATGTAGTCGAACGCCGCCATGTTGGCTTCCAGCACCAGTTCGTAGATCGCCTTCTGCTCGGGGCTGAAGCGGCCATTGGCGGGGAAGGTACGGGTGATGTCGCTGGCGTAGCAGTCGATCTCGCAGCCGGCATCGATCAGGATCAGGTCGCCGTCCTTGATCGCCGCATCGTTCTCGCGGTAGTGCAGGATGCAGGCGTTGCGTCCGGCGGCGACGATCGAGCCGTAGGCCGGCATCTTCGCCCCGCCCTTGCGGAACTCGTATTCCAGCTCGGCTTCCAGGTGGTACTCGAACAGCCCCGGCCGGCACACCTCCATCGCCCGGATGTGCGCCCGGGCGGAGACCTCGGCGGCGTAGCGCATGACCTTCACTTCGTTGGCGCTCTTGTACAGCCGCTGGTCGTGCAGCAGGTGGTCGAGGGCAACGAACTCGTTCGGCGGCTGCGCGCCCTGGCGGGCCTTGGAGCGGATCACGTTGATCCAGTCCATCAGCCGGCGGTCGAAGTCGGGATTGGCGCCAAGGGCGTAGTAGACCCGGTCGCGGCCTTCGATCAGGCCGGGCAGGATGTCGTCGATATCGCCGATGGGAAAGGCGTCGTCGGCGCCGTACTGGCCGATCGCACCGTCCTGGCCGGCGCGCAGGCCGTCCCACAGTTCACGCTCCGGATCCCGCTCGCGGCAGAACAGCACGTATTCGCCGTGGGCACGGCCGGGAATCAGCGCCATCACCGCCTCCGGCTCGGGGAAGCCGGTGAGGTACTGGAAGTCGCTGTCCTGGCGGTAGACATGCTCGACGTCGCGATTGCGGATGTACATCGGCGCCGCCGGCAGGATAGCGATGCTGTTGGGTTCCATCTGCGCCATCAGCGCCTTGCGCCGACGGGCGTACTCCGACTTGGGGATACGGATCATGCAGAAACCTCAGTGCAGTGAAGGCTTGGGAGCGGGCTCCAGCGGCTTGCCGCACTCGGCGAACAGCAGCAGCGGAGCGACCCGCAGGTATTCCATGACTTCCATATAGTCCGTCTCGCCATCCTCGCTGTCCTCCAGCTGGCCCTGGACCTGGGCGATGGCGGCCATGTCCTGCAGCACTTCCTCGGCCTCGCCGGTCAGGCTGCCTTCGCGGGCGGTGAGGCCGAAGCCGGCGAGGAAACCCTGGCAC
>NZ_SCND01000104.1:0-16213 GCF_005503585.1 Pseudomonas sp. 2VD | reverse complement strand
TGTGACCGACTGGCTGACGGTGCGGCCGAACCTGCAATACATCAAGCAGCCGGGCGGGGTCGACGAGGTCGACAACGCGCTGGTGGCGGGGATCAAGATCCAGACGGTGTTCTAGGCTGTTGCTTCGGACAACCGCGATTCGGTCATGGCCAGCGGCCATTTCTTCAGCGCCGCCCAACGCGGCGCGGCGGGCTGAACAGCCCGGCGTGCAGAACGTAATAGGAGAGTAAGCAATGCCTGTCATCAACCCCGAAGGGAGTACCGGACGATGAGCGAAGGTAACCGCAGTCGATCGCGCCTGCTGCCGAGCCTGCTCGGCCTGTTGATCCTGCTGTCCGGCCTGGCGCTGCTGGCCGGCGGCATCAAGCTGGCGAGCCTGGGCGGCTCGCTGTACTACCTGCTGGCCGGCATCGGCCTGGCCCTGAGCGGGCTATTGCTGCTGCTGGGCAAGCGTGCGGCGCTAGGCCTGTACGCTCTGGTGCTGTTCGCCAGCACCGTCTGGGCGCTGTGGGAAGTCGGCCTGGACTGGTGGCAACTGGTGCCGCGCCTGGCTCTGTGGTTCGTCTTCGGCCTGCTGCTCTGGCTGCCCTGGTTCCGCCGCCCGCTGCTGGCCGAGGGGCCGGCGCCGCTGGGCACCGCGGCGCTGGGCGTGGCGGTGGTCCTGGCCGGCGCCGCCGCGGTGGGCAGCCAGTTCACCAATCCGGGGCAGATCGTCGGTCGCATCGACCGCGACAGCGGCATGACCAGCACCGCCCCGGCGATGCCGGACGGCGACTGGCAGGCCTACGGCCGCACCGAGTTCGGCGACCGCTACTCGCCGTTGAAGCAGATCACCCCGGCCAACGTCGGCCAGCTCGAGGAAGCCTGGCGCATCCGTACCGGCGACCTGCCGACCGCCGACGATCCGCTGGAACTGACCAACGAGAACACCCCGCTGAAGGTCAACGGCATGCTCTACGCCTGCACCGCGCACAGCAAGGTGCTGGCCCTCGACCCGGACACCGGCGCGGAAATCTGGCGCTTCGACCCGCAGATCCAGAGCCCGGTAGGCTTCAAGGGCTTCGCCCACATGACTTGCCGTGGCGTCTCCTACTACGACGAAGAGCAGTACGCCAGGAGCGACGTCGGCGCGCCGCCGGCCGCGCTCTCCGAGGCCGGCAAGGCGGTCGCCGCCAGTTGTCCGCGGCGCCTGTTCCTGCCCACCGCCGACGCCCGCCTGATCGCGATCAACGCCGACAACGGCAAGGTCTGCGAGGACTTCGGGGTCAAGGGCGCGGTCGACCTGACGGCCGGCATCGGTCCGTTCACCCCGGGCGGCTACTACTCCACCTCGCCGGCGGCGGTCACCCGCAATCTGGTGATCATCGGCGGCCACGTCACCGACAACGAGTCGACCAACGAGCCGTCCGGGGTGATCCGCGCCTTCGACGTGCACGACGGCAAGCTGGTGTGGAACTGGGACAGCGGCAACCCGGACGAGACCGAGCCCCTGGCTCCCGGCAAGTTCTATACCCGCAACTCGCCGAACATGTGGTCGCTGGCCAGCGTCGACGAGAAGCTCGGCCAGGTCTACCTGCCGCTGGGCAACCAGATGCCCGACCAGTGGGGCGGCAACCGCACCCCCGGTGCCGAGAAGTTCAGCGCCGGCCTGGTGGCTCTCGACCTGAACACCGGCAAGCTGCGCTGGAACTACCAGTTCACCCACCACGACCTGTGGGACATGGACGTCGGCAGCCAGCCGACCCTGCTCGACCTGAAGACCGCCGATGGCGTCAAGCCGGCGCTGATCGCGCCGACCAAGCAGGGCAGCCTGTACGTGCTGGACCGCCGCGACGGCACGCCGATCGTGCCGATCCGCGAAGTGCCGGCGCCGCAGGGCGCGGTGGAGGGCGATCATACCGCGCCGACCCAGGCGCGTTCCGACCTCAACCTGCTGCGCCCGCCGCTGACCGAGCGCGACATGTGGGGCAGCAGCCCGTTCGACCAGATGCTCTGCCGCATCCAGTTCCGCTCGCTGCGCTACGAGGGCCAGTACACCCCGCCGTCGGAGCAGGGCAGCCTGATCTATCCGGGCAACGTCGGGGTGTTCAACTGGGGCGGGGTGTCGGTCGACCCGGTGCGCCAGATCCTCTTCACCAGCCCCAACTACATGGCCTTCGTCTCGCAGATGGTGCCGCGCGACAAGGTGCCCAGCGGAAGCAAGCGCGAGGGCGAGACCAGCGGCGTGCAGCCGAACACCGGCGCGCCCTACGCGGTGATCATGCATCCGTTCATGTCGCCCATCGGCCTGCCGTGCCAGGCGCCGTCCTGGGGTGACGTGGCGGGTATCGACCTGACCACCGCCAAGGTCGTCTGGCAGCACAAGAACGGCACCAGCCGCGACAACACCCCGGTGCCGATCGGCCTCACCGTCGGCGTACCGAGCATGGGCGGCTCGATCACCACCGCCGGCGGCGTGGCCTTCCTCAGCGGCACGCTCGACCAGTACCTGCGCGCCTACGACGTGAAGGACGGCAAGCAGCTCTGGCAGGCGCGCCTGCCGGCCGGCGGCCAGGCCACGCCGATGAGCTACACCGGCAAGGACGGTCGCCAGTACGTGCTGATTGTCGCTGGCGGACACGGCTCCTTCGGCACCCGCATGGGCGACTACATCATCGCCTACGCCCTGCCCAGGCAATGACCCGTCCACCGGGAGCCCACAGCCGGCTCCCGGCCTTCCGGGCTTCGGCCCGGAAGGGGCTTTGCCAAGGGGAGGCGCGTTCCCGCCCTTGGCAAAGCCCCTTCGATACCTTGCGACCCGCGGAACCCTGCATGCCGTCCCGACCCCGTCCCAGCTTCGTCTCCCACCTGTTGCCCGGCTCCCTCGCGCTCTGCGGCCTGGCCATCGCCTGCGCCGCCCAGGGCGAGGAGCGACGCAGCCTCGAACCCATGGTGGTGACCGGCAGCTACAACCCCAGCGATACCTTCGACCTGCCGTTCTCGGTGGATAGCATCGAGCGCCGGCAGATCGCCGACGGCCAGCTCGGCATCAACCTCTCCGAAGTCCTGCCGCGGGTACCCGGCCTGGTGGTGCAGAACCGCCAGAACTACGCCCAGGACCTGCAAATCTCCTCGCGCGGCTACGGCGCCCGCTCGGCCTTCGGTATCCGCGGGCTGAAGCTGCTCGCCGACGGCATCCCGGCCAGCACGCCGGATGGCCAGGGCCAGGCCGCGACCCTCAACCTCGATGTCGCCGAGCGCATCGAGGTACTGCGCGGGCCGGCCTCGACGATCTACGGCAGCAACGCCGGCGGGGTGATCCAGATGTTCTCCCGCGACGGCCAGGGCGCCCCGCGGGTCGGCGCGGAAACCACCGTCGGCAGCGATGGCCTGAGCCGCAACCACCTGTACACGGAAGGCGAGGGCGACGGGGTCGGTTTCCTGGTGGATGCCTCGCGGATGGACACCGACGGCTACCGCGACCACAGCGCCGCGCGCCGCGACCAGACCTTCGCCAAGCTCAACTTCAGGCCCGACGCCGACAGCCGCCTGGCGCTGATCTACAGCAGCCTGGAACAGAACGACACTGAAGATCCGCTGGGGCAGACCTGGGACGCCTACAAGCACGACCCGCGCTCCGTCACCGCCAACGCCGAGCTGTACGACACGCGCAAGAGCATCGACCACCAGCAGGCCGGGATGAACTACGAGCGCTACTTCGGCGAGGCGACCTTGCAGGTCAACGCCTACGTGGGCAAGCGCAGTGTCGTGCAGTATCAGGCGATACCCAAGCAGATAGGATGCGAGAGTAATCCGCGTTGCCAGAGGAACGGCGCGGTGATCGACTTCGACCGCGACTTCCACGGTGGCACCGTGCGCTGGCTGCAACCGGTACGCCAGGCGCCGGGCGAGCTGAACCTGACCGTCGGCCTCGACTACGACCAGAGCCGCGACGACCGTCGCGGCTACCAGAACTTCAACGGCGACCAACTCGGCGTGAAGGGCGAGTTGCGCCGCGACGAGGTGGACACCGCCACCAGCCTCGATCCCTACCTGCAGGCGAGCTGGGCCATCGACGCCTGGACCCTGCAGGCCGGGGTGCGCCACAGCACCATGAAGATGGAGGTCGACGACCGCTACCTGAGCAACGGCGATGCCAGCGGCTCGCGGCGCTACCGGAAGAACACCCCGTCGTTCTCGGTGATGTACGCCTTCACCCCCGACCTGCACGGCTACCTCAGCGCCGGCAAGGGCTTCGAGACCCCGACCCAGGCGGAGATGGCCTATGCGCCGGTGGCGGCGAATGCGCCGGACGTCTTCAACTTCGGCCTCAAGCCGGCCACCAGCAGCCAGTACGAAGCCGGGCTGAAGGCGCGCCTGTGGGGCAATACGCGGGTCAACGCGGCGATCTTCCAGATCCGCACCGAGGACGAGATCGTCGTCGCCAGCTCCCTCGGCGGTCGCACCAGCTACCAGAACGCCGGCAAGACCCTGCGCCGCGGCTTCGAACTGGGCGTGGAGAGCGAACTGAGCGAGCACTGGAACGCCAACCTGGCCTATACCCGGCTATCCGCCACCTACGATTCGGATTTCGAGGCCGGCGGCAAGACCATCGGCAAGGGCAAGCACCTGCCGGGCGTGCCGGAAAGCAGCCTGTTCGGCGAACTGGTATGGAAGCCCGTGGAGGGCATCAGCATGGGCTGGGAAGGCATGTACCGCAGCCAGGTCTACGTCGAGGACAGCAACAGCGAAAAGGCCGCGCCGAGCTATGCGGTATTCAACTGGCGCACCCGCTTCGAACAGCGCCTGGGGGCCTGGACCTTCCACCAGCTGGTGCGCCTGGACAACCTGTTCGACCGCCAGTACGTCGGCTCGGTCATCGTCGGCGACGGCAACCGGCGTTACTACGAAGCGGCCCCCGGGCTGTCCTGGTACGCGGGAGCCGGGGTCGAATACCAGTTCTGAAGTGCCGGATGCGCTTGTTCGCGCTATCCGGCCAGCCCTTGTCAGCGTCGTCAATTCCGATTACTGTATGAATGTACAGTAATCGGAAATCGCCTGCCTGCGCGACAAGGAGCACCGATCATGAGCCACAACCTTGCCGAACTGCCGCTGTCCCGACGCCGCGCCCTGGAGCGCGAGAAACAGGCCTGCCTGCGCCTCCACCTGTCCCGCAATCGTGCCAGCGAACGCCTGGAGCGCGCCGTGCGCGACGAAGTCGAGCGCCTGCTGGGTGCCCGCGAACGCCAGGGGGCCGGCTGGCCGGCGTGGGTCAGCGCGGAACTCTGCGTGGCGGACGACCCGCTCTTCGTGCGCAAGGTGGTGGCGCGCCTGAAAGCCGCGGTGGACTGGCAACGCCAGCGCGCAGCCTGAGTGTTGCTCGCTTCAGGCCCCGCTGCCGTCGCTCCCGGGCGCGCGATGATGTTGCAGGGCGCGCTGGCGATGGCCGGCGAGGATGTACCGGTAGATCAGTCGGGCGAGCGGCTCCAGTTCCATTTTCTGGCCGTTCAGCGCGGCGCCGCAGAGTGCCAGCTTGACCCGCTTGCCTCCGGCCACCGCACGGGCTTCGGGGCGGGCGAAAGCCCGCGGGTCGAAACGGGCATGGCTGTCGAAGCGCGGTGCCGTGCAATCGAAGGTGGTCGCGAAGGTGAGTTCCAACCAGCGCCCGCGCTCGATCTCCAGCGACTGGAAGGTGTACATCGGCACCTGCGGCGCGTTGGCGAAGGTGATGCTCTCCGGCGTCAGGGTGAGCGCGACCTGGCCGTGGCGCCGGTAGAGGAACACGCCCGCCAGGCAGGCGTACAGGCCGCCGCCCAGCAGCAGCGCGGCTGGCAGCCAGAACAGCCATTGGCCACTGGCCAGGCGCCAGGCGTGGGGCAGCGAAGCGAGCCAAAGACCGGTGGCGCCAGCCACCAGGCCAGCGAGCAGGGCAACGCAGGCGGTGCCCCGCGAGACCTCGCGGATCTCGCAGCGGGCTTCCAGCGGCGGCAGTTCGTCGAGGGTTTCGTCAGTTTCTTGCATGGGGATTCTCACAGGTCTTGCCGAGCAGGTCGGCGCTGAGCGCTCGGCTCAACGCCAGGGGGGCGCCGAACCAGACGCTCAGCGCCTGGCTCGGCGGTCGTGTCGGAACGGCCCGGCCGGCGGTCCCGGCCCAGGTGCGTTCGAAGCTCTCTCCCAGCGCCGTGCAACGCAGGCCCAGCGGAGGGTGGGTATCCTGCGGATGGACCTGGAGTCCCTCCGCCCCGGGGTCCGGTGCTTCCAGGCCGGACTGGCCCAGGTAGACGTGGATGGCGTCCACCAGGTTGTCCGGCGCGCGCGCCGGAGCGAGCAGGCAGTGTTCGAGGAACTCCCGTATCGGCGCGCCGGCCGCCGCGCTGCGCAGCAGGGCCGAGGCCATCGCCGGCGCACCGGCCAGTTGTGCGGCGCGGCGGTCGGCGGCGAATTCGCGCAGGCGGCTCCAGTGGTTCACGGCGAGGCCGAAACGTTCGAGGAAGTACCCGGCCAACAGTCGCGCCGGTTCCAGTGCCGCACGTTCGAAGACGTTGGCTTCCTGCTCCTCGATGGCGGCCAGTTGGCTCGCGGCGCCCTGGTAGATCGGCAGGAAGCGCAAGCTGTAATGGGCGTCGCGGCCGGCGAAGTGGGCCAGTTCGTGAGCGATCACTGCACTCAGTTCGGCGCGGTCCATCAGGCCTAGCAACGGTAGCGAGAGGTATAGGCTGCGTCCTTCCAGATGCTCGCCGGAAGGTTGCAGGCAGACGCGGTTGGCGGTCACGTAGAAGCCGTCGCAGAGACCCACCAACAGGTGCTGCGGGGCTGGCGTGTCGAGGCGCGCCGCCAGCTCGCGCAGCAGCGTCCAGAGTTCCGGTGCATCCTCTTCGCCCAGCCGGCGGCCGATGACATCCAGGGCCGGCGCCGGGCGCAGGCGCAAGCGGCTGATCTTCGCCAGCATTTGCCACGCCGACGCCAGCAGGCCGAGCAGGATCAGCGCCACGCTCAGCTGGGTGCGTCCTTCGCTGACCGGAACCTGGCCGACCCGCCACAGCCCGAGGATCTCGAACGTTCCGGCACAGGCCAGGGCCAGGGCGAGCAGGCCGATCTGGGCGAGGAGCAGGCAGGGCAGCAGGCGTCGGCCCAGCTCGAACCACAGGAGCAGGCAGCGACGCGAGCGCAGTGCGCTGCGTGCGGCGCCGGCGATGCCGGCCAGGGAGACGGCTCCCAATACGGCGACCAGCGCCGCCAGGCAGGCTCCGCTATCGGCGAGGACGGCGGCGAAGCGATTCAGGCGCTGTGCGCTTCGTGTGTCGGCGAGTTGCTCGTCGAGCCGCGCCAGGGCCAGGTCGCGCACATAGGCCCGGCCGTCCACCCGGACGCTGGCCCTCGGCGGCAGCGCCCGCGCTTCGGCGAGCGCGCGCTCGACCCACTGCTGCGCGGCGCCCAGTCGCTCGGCCTGCTGCTCGGCGCGCCAGGACTGCCAGGCGCCGAGCCCCGCCAGCAGCGCTGGAACCAGCACCAGGCAAAGCAGCAGCCTTCGCGGATGGGCCGTGCCCTTCACTCAGCCCTGGCTGCGCAGTTGTTGCAGGTAGCGCTGGGCGTGGGCGGCCTGGATGTAGGCGTCGAGGATCGCCGCCATGTCGTCGCAGTCCAGCTTCTTGCCATCGCTCTGCAGGCCGGCCGACATGATGGTGATGCGCGGGTCCTTGCCTTTGAAGGCCATGGCCTGGGAGGCGAACACCTGGCGTACGGCGCGATGGGTCGGCAGCGGCGTTTCGGGCCGCAGGTGGAGGGTCTGGGTGGTTTGCAGCATGTCGGCCTTGACGCTGAAATCGATGACGTCGGCCAGCTCGACCGGAGCCGACAGGCTGTCGGCCCAGAGCTGGGTACGGGTCAGGCGCATGAAGGGGGTCTTGCCGGAGTTGCGATGCTGGTAGCCGAGGAACAGCCCGAACAGGCCGAGCAGCAAGCCGACGACGCCGACCCCCGGCTTGCCCTGGGAGAACCACATGCCGGTCATGATGAAGGGCACGATGCTCAGCAGCGGACCCAGCACCACGTACTTGCGGGTATTGGTGAACTCGGTGGCCGGCGGTACGTTGGCAATCACCCGCTCCAGGTGGGCGATGACCTCGGCGGTCTTCGCCTGGTTCAGCTCTTCGTGTTCGGCACCGAGGGTTTCGGCGAGGTTGGAGACGAGGTCCCGGGGTTCCTGGTTGCTCATGAAAATATCCTTGGAGTTGGGAGTGAAGAGGAAGCACTGGGCGGGATCTCGCCCAGTTGGCGGAGCCGGGCCTGGGCGCGGGCGATGTCCAGGTAGAGGTCGATGACCTCCGCGGCCTCCAGTAGCGACAGGTTGCGACCATTGAGGCGCCAGCCGGGGGACAGCAGGCGAACCTGTGGGCCGTCCCGGCATTCGCTGACGGCACGCGCGGCGAACGGGTCGAGCGGGCGCGTGGATGGCGCCGGTAGTGCCTTGCCGTGCAGTTCGAGGACTATCGCGGAGAACCAGACTCCGTCCTCCAGGCGCAGGTCGGCGACCTCCAGCAGGTCCAGCGGCGCCGACAGGCTGCGGGCGCGCAGGCGCCCTTGGCCGAGGACGAGGAACGGCGCGTTCCTGGCGTTGCGCTGCAGGCAGGCCAGACACATGAGGAGGGCGGCCGCCGCCAGCAGGCACAGCGCCGCCGCCTCATGGCCGGGACCGGGGTGGTCGCGCAAGGTCCAGGCGCCGCCGAGCAGCAGCAGGCCGAGCAGGGCGGACAGCGGCGCCGCGCCACGGGCGGCGCCGATGCTTATCCGGTTGGGAACGCTGGCGACGAAGCGCCGCAACCGCGTGGCTTCGTCGTCCCTTGCCCCGGCGGGGCAGGGTGCTTGCGCGCCCGGCGGGATCATCGGCTTTCCCCGTGGCCTGCATCGAGCAGGCGGTTGAGCCACTGCGTGTCGTCGGCGCTGACGATGCGCCTTGCCTGCCGCAGCAGGTCGTCGTCGAGCGCCAGGGAAAGGTCCGCGATCCGCTGGTAGGTCGGCGGATGGCTGTCGAAGGGGTGTTCCAGGCGGCGCGCGCTGTCCTGTTCGTCCAGTTCCAGGGAGTGCCCGCGCAGATGGTCGGTCAGCGCATGCACCAGGTTGCGCGTCTGCGGGCTGGCCAGCAGGCGTTCGATCAGTCCTGCCAGGGCGCAGGTGCGTAGCAGGGCGATGGCGAAGACCCGCGCGCCGGCTACCCGCACCCCGACCTTGTCGGCGGCCAGTTCCTGGCGGCGATTCCAGTGCAGGTAGGCGCGCTCGAAGCGATCGAGGAAGTACAGCGCGGCCCACAGGCCCGGCTTGCCGAGCAGGCCGACACGCCCATCCTCGGGGGCGGCGATGCGTTCGATGCGCAGGCGCACCTGCCGCTGCAGGAGCGACAGGGAGGCGCCGTGGGCGGTGTCGCCGGCGGCGAAGTGGCCCAGTTCGTGGCCGATGATCGCGGCGCTTTCGGCCTCGCTCATGACCGTGGCATAGGTCAGCGGGATGTACAGGGTACGCCCCTCCAGCGGAATGCCGCGGGGTGCCAGCAGGACCTTGGCCTGGGTGACGAAGTAGCAGTGCTCGATGCCGGTGACGACATGGTCCGGTAGCGGCGCTCCGGCGCGGTCGGCGATCTGTCCCAGCCATTGCCAGAGGCCGGGCGCGGCGACCCGGTCGAGTTCGCGGCCGAGCAGGTGGAGCACCGGTTCCTCCAGCGGCAGCAGTTCTCCGCGCAGGCGCCGCAGCATGAGCAGGCCGCCGAGGAACAGCAGCCACAGCGGCAGCGAGAAGAGCAGGGCGACGAAACCGTGGCTGTGCCAGTGGCTGTAGCTCCACAGCGCTTCGTAGAGCAACTGGCTGGCCAGGGCGGCGACCAGCAGGCCGGCGTGCAGCGGGACCAGTCGACCGAGGCGCCGCCAGGCCGGCGCGAGGTGGCCGAGCAGGTAGGCTTGCGAGCGCATCGAGCGGCGCCCGTCGTATTCCAGTCTCGCCAGCAAGGCGGCCGCGACCAGTGCCGACGCCAGCGCGCAGAGCTTGCCGAAAGCGGCCAGCCAGCCACGCAGGGCCAGCCAAGGATGGTCGCGGCGGATGGCCTCGGCGTCTTCGGCGAACTGGTGAAGATGACCTTCGACGCCATAGGCCGGGCGGAACAGGTGACGGGGAATGGCGCCGGCGGCGTCCGGGTCGTTGCGCGCCGAGGCGCTCCAGTCGCGCATGAACTGTTCGTCGCGCAGGGTCGAGTCGACCCGGAAGGCCTGCACGGCGGACCAGGCGTAGAGCGCCAGGGGAATCAGGAAGAGGAACGCGAGCAGCCTTACCCGCAGCGTATCGTGGCTCATCCGCGTTTATTTCTGCTCGAGGTAGTCGGTCAGGAATGCCTGGGGCTCGCCTGCGGATGACAGCGACTCGCTATAGGCGACCTGCCGCGTCTGCTGTTCGCCGGGCAGGTAGAGCTCGCCCCAGCCGTCGCGCACGATCAGGATCACATACTTGCTGCCGTTCAGTTCGGTGGAGTAGCGACTGTCCCTGGCGCTCTTTTCCACCTTTACCTTGTGGATCAGGCGGTCCCAGTCGTGGTCCAGTCCTTCGACCTGCAACAGCGCTTCGCCGGCCGCCGCTTCGCCGATACGCAGGGTCCAGACCTTGAGCCCCTGCTGGCCCTGGTAGGCCACCACCTTGTCGGCGACTGGCGGCCGCGCCTCTTCGGCTTGCGCCGTGCAGGATCCCCACGCCAGTGCGCCCATCAGCAGCGCCGCAGTCCACTTTGCTATCATTCTCGCCCCCTTTGGCAACGCGATGTAAAAGGGGCGCATCTATTAATACAGGCTCGGACCATGAACAACCGAGGCGGCCGCCGCTCACAGGAAAAGTGTCGTCGCCCACAGGTTCGGTTCGATCAGCGCACGGAACCATCCTGGAAAGCCGCTGCCTGAACCGGTTCAGATGGTTGCGTCCCACCGATACCTACGCCATGGAAAGCTGGAATCCCTACCACGACACGGAGCTTTATTTCGACGCTCCTTCGCCCCTGTGCCAGTCGCAGATCCTCGACGCGCGCGAAATGCTCGGCAGCGCCACCGGTCACTACCAGGCGCGGACGGTGCGCCCGTCGATGCAGTATTTCGATTGCGACCTGAGCTTCACCGAGCCGCTGCGAACCCACAAGGTGCTGCCGGAAGGCCTGTGCATCGTGCAGATGTTCGACGGCCAGTGGCGGCACAGCGTCGACGGCGGCGAGCCTTATCTCTACAACCTGGGCGGTCCTTCGGTGCTCGGCACCGGCGAGCCGATGGAGGCCTTCGACATCCTGCCGGCGGGCAGCCGCGTGCGCCTGGGCGGGCTGCGGATCGCCGCCAGCTACCTGGAGGAAGAACTGGAAACCGGCGACGGCGCCCTGCGGCCGCTGGCGCGGCTGAAGGGCGACGGCGCGAGCTTCACCCAGTTGTCCCGTTGCGGCGCCATCACCGCCCTGTTCGAGCGCCTCTACCAGAATCCATACCGCGGCGCCCTCGGACGCCTGCACGAAGAGAGCCTGACCTTGGGCCTGCTTGTGGAGTTGGCCGCCTACCTGGGCGGCGCGGACCTTCGTCGCGCGCGTACCCCACGCGCCCAGCGCGACCTGGCCCACGAAGCGCGCCGCCTGCTGGAGGCGAACCTCGGTGAGCCGCCGGCCAGCCTCGAACTGGCGCGCCAACTGGGGGTCGGCGAAACCACCTTGCGGCGGATTTTCAAGAACGAGTTCGGTCGCTCGATGTTGCAGTACGTCCGCGACCGGCGTCTCGAGATCGGCCGGCAGATGGTCCGCGAGGGTCGCTGGCAGATCGCGCAGATCGCCTACCGCCTGGGCTACTCCAGTCCGGAAAACTTCACCCATGCCTACCGCGCGCGCTTCGGCCATCCGCCGGGGCGCGAGTGAGGCGGACGCGGCTCAGAGCGAACGCTGGTCGACCCGCGCGGAAAGCTGCTCGGCGCTTTCCTTGCGCTCCGAATAGCGGTTCACCAGGAACTCCGTGCGCTCGCGCAGGAGCAGGGTGAACTTGAACAACTCCTCCATCACGTCGACCACCCGGTCGTAGTAGGGCGATGGCTTCATCCGGCCCGCTTCGTCGAACTCCAGGTAGGCCTTGGGAACCGAGGACTGGTTGGGGATGGTGAACATGCGCATCCAGCGACCCAGCACGCGCAACTGGTTGACCACGTTGAACGACTGCGAGCCGCCGCAGACCTGCATCAGCGCCAGGGTCTTGCCCTGGGTCGGGCGCACCGCCCCGAGCGCCAGGGGAATCCAGTCGATCTGCGCCTTGAATACCGCGGACAGCGCACCGTGGCGTTCGGGCGAGCACCAGACCTGGCCTTCCGACCACTGCACCAGGTCGCGCAACTCGCGGACCTTGGGATGCTCCAGCGGTGCATCGTCGGGCAATGGCAGCCCGGAAGGGTCGAAAATCCGCGTTTCGGCGCCGAAGCGTTCGAGCAGGCGTGCGGCCTCCAGCACCAGCAGGCGGCTGAAGGAGCGCTCGCGGGTCGAGCCGTAGAGCAGGAGGATGCGCGGCCTGTGCCCGGAGACGGGGGGCGGGTCGCCGAGCAGCGCGGGATCGAGGTTGGGTAGTTGTTCGGACATGCTTCCTCCGGTCAGAGCGAGCCGATGCGCTCCAGCTCACGCTTGAGCTGGTCGCGATCCAGGGTAGCGAAGGGCAGGCCGAGGAAGGCTCTGCAACGCTGTTCGATGCGTGCCAGGGTGGCGTGGAACGCCGCATCCCGCAGGGCTTCGTCGCCATCCAGGGCGGAGGGATCGGCCAGGCCCCAATGGGCCTTCAGCGCTGCGCCGAGATACAGCGGGCAGGCTTCCCCCGCGGCGGCGTCGCAAACGGTGATGACGATGTCCGGCGGTGCGCCTTCGAAGGCTTCGCTGCCCTTGCTGTACAGGCCGTGGGTGGCGATGCCGGCCTGTTCGAGGGTTGCCAGGCTGCGCGGATGCACCCGCCCGCTGGGCTGGCTGCCGGCGCTGCATGCCTCGAAACCCGGCGGGGCCAGGTGGTTGAACATGGCTTCGGAAAGAATGCTGCGGCAACTGTTGGCCGTGCACATGAACAGGACTCGCATGGGATGCTCCTGCCGCCGTCGCCGGCGGCCGTCAGATGGCCAGGCGCAGGGCCAGGGCCGAAAGGGTCGCCAGCAGGACCGGCAGGGTCAGCAGGGCGCCGACCCTGAAGTAGTAGCCCCAGGTGATGCGCATGCCTTTGCGCGCCAGCACGTGCAGCCAGAGGAGCGTCGCCAGGCTGCCGATAGGGGTGATCTTCGGACCCAGGTCGCAGCCGATGACGTTGGCGTAGATCATCGCTTCGCGCACCGCGCCGGCGGTGTCGCTGGCCTGGATCGACAGGGCGCCGAGCAGCACGCTGGGCATGTTGTTCATTACCGACGAGAGGGCGGCGGAAAGCAGTCCGGTACCCAGCGCGGCCGCCCATACGCCGTGCTCGGCCAGGCGGTTCAGGAGCTGCGCCAGGAGGTCGGTGAGACCGGCGTTCTTCAGGCCGTAGACCACCAGGTACATGCCCAGCGAGAAGACCACGATCTGCCAGGGCGCTTCGCGCAGCACCCGCCGGGTCGAGATCACCCGCCCGCGCCCGGCCACCGCCAGCAGCAGCGCCGCACAGGTCGCGGCCACCGCGCTGACGGGGACACCCAGCGGCTCCAGGGCGAACAGCCCGGCGAGCAGGACCAGCAGCATCCAGCCACCGACGACGAAGGTCGCGCGGTCGCGGATCGCCGCCCGCGGCGGCTTCAATTGCTCCAGCGCATAGACCGGCGGCAGGTCGCGGCGGAAATAGAGGAACAGCACCAGCAGGGAGGTCGCGACGCTCACCAGGTTTACCGGCAACATCACCGCGGCGTACTCGCCGAAGCCGAGCCCGAAGTAGTCGGCCGAGACGATGTTCACCAGGTTCGAGACCACCAGCGGCAGGCTGGCGCTGTCGGCGATGAAGCCCGCCGCCATGACGAAGGCCAGGGTCGCCGCCGGGCTGAAGCGCAGGGCCAGCAGCATCGACATCACGATGGGCGTGAGGATCAGCGCCGCGCCGTCGTTGGCGAACAGCGCCGAGACCGCCGCGCCGAGCAGCACGCAGAAGGCGAACAGGCGCCGGCCGTCGCCGCCGGCCCAGCGCGCGACGTGCAGCGCTGCCCATTCGAAGAAGCCGGCCTCGTCCAGCAGCAGGCTGATGACGATCACCGCGATGAAGGTGGCGGTCGCATTCCAGACGATGTTCCAGACGGTCGGGATGTCGCCCGGCGCGACGCTGCCCAGCGCCAGGGCGAGCAGGGCGCCGATGCTGGCGCTCCAGCCGATGCCGAGGCCCCTGGGCTGCCAGATGACCAGGACCAGGGTGAACAGGAAGATGGCGAAGGCGATCAGCATGGGGCGGCTCGCGCTATTGGCAGCAGGCGGAGGCGCGCTGCGGGCGGCCGTCCATGTCGCGCAGGCGCGCGGCGTCGGCTTGCAGCCAGTCGCCGTTGGCCCGCAGGGTCACTTGCAGGACTTCGTGGATCCAGGCCGGCAGCGCAGGGTTCAGGCGGTAATACACCCACTGGCCCTGGCGACGGTCGAGGAGCAGCCCGGCACTGCGCAACTGGGCCAGGTGGCGGCTGATCTTCGGCTGGCTGTCGGCGAGGGCGCACATCAGTTCGCAGACGCACAGTTCGCCCTGGTCGACGATCAGCAGGGTGGCGCGAACGCGCGTCTCGTCGGCCAGGCACTTGAACACTTCGGCGGGGCTGGGCATCGCTGGGCCTTCCTGAATATATGGAAAGCCGAATATACGGACATCCGTATGTATTGCAAGCGCCCCCGATCCTGCCGGCTAGCGGCGGGCGGCCTGGACTTCCTCGCTCGGCGTGCGCCCGAAGTAGCGCTTGAACTCGCGGCTGAACTGCGAGGGGCTCTCGTAGCCGACCTGGTTGGCGGCGGTACTGGCGTTCAGCCCGTCCTGCACCATCAGGCTCCAGGCCTTGTACAGGCGCACGCTCTTCAGGTACTGGAGGGGCGAGGTGAAGGTCATCGCCTTGAAGTTGTGGTGGAAGGTCGACACGCTCATGTTCGCCTCGCGAGCCAGGGTGTCGATGTCCAGCGCACTGGCGTAGTCGGTGTGGATGCGCCGCAGGGCCCTGGCCATGCGCCCGTAGCCGCTGTGCCGGCCGGCCACCGCACGCAGGGCGTTGCCCTGCTCGCTGCGCAGGGCGCGGAAGATGATCTCGCGGACCAGTTGCGGGCCGAGGATATGGCTGTCCAGCGGGCTCTGCAGGCAGCGCAGCAGGCGCATCACCGCATCGGCCATCCCCGCGTCCAGCGGTACCGAAGCCATCGGCGCGCTGGGCGCCAGTTCGTTGTCGTCGTCGCTGCCGGGAGCCTCTTCCATCTGTAGCAGCAGTTCCTTCAAGGTGCCGATTTCCACGTCGACGCTCACTCCCAGCAAGGGCTCGGCGGCGGAGGCGTGGGTTTCGCATTCGAACGGCAGGGGCACCGACATCACCAGGTAGCGTTCGGCGTCATAGCGGTAGGTTTCGCCACCGAGGAAACCGATCTTCTGGCCCTGGGCGAGGATGCAGATGCGCGGCTCGTAGAACACCGGGCTGCGCGGATAGGCCTGTTCGGCGCGCATCAGGCGGACGCCGGGGATGCGGGTGGCGTCGAAACCCGGTTCGCCTTGCAGGGTGGTGATCAGCGACGCCATGTCGGTGGAAGTAGTGCTCATGCCTTGGCTGTTTCTCCAGGAGGGGAGGCAAACGTAGCAACCCCGCGCGCGCCTGGGCAGTGGCGGGACGCAACATCGGCACGAATGGGCAAGGCTTCGACAGGAATGGACATTCTGCGGCGGCGCCCATCCGGCGAACAATTGCCCCCCGAACGGACCGCCGCCAAAAGGTCGTCGCGGCCCGCCATCCTGCGAAGAGGACACACCGATGACCCTACAGATCCGCGGCTACGCCGCCCAGTCCGCCAGCGCCCCGCTGGCCGCCCATCGCTTCGAACGCCGCGCGCCGCGCGCCGACGACCTGGTGATCGACATCCTCTACTGCGGCGTCTGCCACTCGGACCTCCATCAGGCGCGCAACGAATGGCACAACAGCCTGTACCCGCTGGTGCCGGGCCACGAGATCATCGGCCGGGTCGCCAGCGTCGGCGAGGCGGTGAGCGGTTTCGCGGTCGGCGAACTGGTCGGCGTCGGCTGCATGGTCG
>NZ_SCND01000103.1:0-16219 GCF_005503585.1 Pseudomonas sp. 2VD | reverse complement strand
CCTTGGGAGGCGCTGTCAACGACAGCGAGCCAATTCGAATTCGAGGGCTGGCGGGATGTCCCGCCGGCCGGATTGCTCAATCGTCATACAGTGGCAGGCCCTTGAGCGTGGGCGCGAATGGATCGAGTACCAGGAACCGAATGTCTGCTTGTCCCGCGAGGTGAAGCAGATCGACCAGGTGTTCGTCGAGGCCGAAGGCAAGCTGCTGCTCTCGAAGAGTTGCTGAGGTCATCTCCAGGATCTCCAGGCACTCATCCGTCCAAGGGGTGTTGTGCAGGCGAAAGCCCACGGCGCCGTGCTCGTTACACCAGAAGAGCGAGACCAACACCGACGGCAAGCGGACTGGCATCTTGGTCGAGAACTTTTCGTAGAGGCTATTCCATGTAGTGATGGGCAGATGTGTTTTTCTGATCTCCCAGCAGCGGTTGTAACCGCCGCCGAACGAAAGGTATCGAACGACACTCTCGGCTTGGGTCAGTGAATATTGATCTCCGATAAGCTTTTTTCTGCCGTCCTGCTCACCGTAGATGCTGTAAAGTACGTTTCTCACTATTCCTTGGTGAGGGCACTTTTCGACTATTTCATTGTCTAGTTCTTGCGCTACCACGGCGAAATCGTCATTGAAGTAGCACAGCTCGCACTTAAAGTATTCGTCTGGGAGGTGTCGCTGGGTTTCATGCAGTGCGCGGTAGCACGGTAGATTGTCGCCTTCGTCAGTGATCTGCAGGTTTCGCTCGATGCGGAAACTCTCATAGCCGCGAATAAACGGATTGAGTTGAGTCATGGGGTATCTCCGGTTGCCGGGAAGCCCATGCCCTTGGAGGCTATGGACCTCCAGGTGAGTAAGGGGCGCCGAAGCGCCCAGGTGATGTCGAGTTGTTGTAGTTAACGCGATAGGTGTTCTTCTTTACGCCGAGCCTTCTGGTATCGCTCTACCAGGCCATAGTATTGAAGTATCGATGAGGTGCTCGAGTCGCAACCGTGCTCGCAGTCGGCCTGCGCCAAGGTTTCGATTGCATCTTGAATTACATAGAGCTCGATACTGAGTCCTGCATCGCCAAACTCATCAACCAAGCCTTTGCACATGATGTACTCGAACCTGCTTTGTGCAGCATGCACTCCGATGTTGAGTAGAGCTGGGAGCCTTTCTGGATATGTGTTCATGGTGATTTCCAATTCTTAACCAAATCGGAGAGGTCACCACCCGACAGGGGGATGACCCCGTCTGGGTTGAGTTAGCAGAAGCACACAGCAAAACGGGTAAAACTTTAATATTCCCGTTGCGACCAAGTGCCGTTGTCTAATGCCTGTTGAGCAAGTTCGCGGGATTGGTAGTATTCAACCGATTCGCGCGAAGCTGGTCCTTCTTCATCAAGGGTGCCGATATAAAAGCCGGCGTTGGACATAAGAACCTGCAGCGGCAGTTCGAGACGAAGATGGGCGAGTGCCAGCTTTCCGTATTGCATGGTGATTCTCCTTTCGGTAGGAAACACCAGTCCCAAGGGGACTGAGGTCCCCTAAATGGGAAATGTTTGGCGGTTAGGCCAGGGCAGATACCTGGGCATTGTTGCTGGCCAGGAACAGCCAGGCGAAGTTGCAGAAATGCCTGCTGAGCAGCAACTCGTCCTCGATGTCAGAGAGGCAAACTTCCTCTACTTCCGGCAGGGCGGGCAGATCTACGATTTGGATATTGCTCATGATGATCTCCAGATAATGGAGAACACCACGCCCTGGGGGAGATGGTGCCCCCCGGATGGGTATGCGATGAAGAGTGGCGCATAGCGTAGGTAGTGAAAGGCCCTCGGGATGAGGGCCGGTATTCAATCAAGCCGTGCTCAAGCAGCGGCTTGTTCAGCAGGGGCTGCGGGTTCACCTTGCGGTTCGCCTTGGCCTTGCTGGGCTTTTTCAGCTTCTTCCTTCGCATCGTAGACGGTGGTGCCATCTACTTTGATCCAGGAGATGAAGAGCAGCCGGCCTTTGAGACTTGCGTCGGGCCTGCCTTGTTTCTCGCCTTTCTGGTGGATGAAGGGATCCGCCCAGATATCGCCGATACGGAAGGAAATCAGAACCTTCTTCTTGGCCTCGACTGCTTCCTTGCAACGGCGGACAAGCTTTTCAGCCTGGGCGCCGACCACTTTGCAGTCGATGTAGGAGTATTCCACGCTGTCTGCCGCGCCATGGAGGGCTGCGACGGTTACGGCGAGGAACGGTTCACCTCGGCGGATCGGTACTTCGCGGATGCGATTGAGGTAGCCGATACCGGTGGTGTGCAGGTCGAAATATTTGGCTTCTTGGGCTTGGGTGTTGTTGCTCATGATGGTTCTCCAGTTTCGTAAGCGAAAGCGGAGAAACACCTTGCCCGTCAGGGAAAAGTATTCCCCGCATGGGTCGGTATTGGGAGGTAAATCTGAGGGAGAGGGCTTCCATCAACCTGTGGTTGATTGATCGCGCTACCGGAAGCTGGTGCGATCTTGGGTTCGATCTACACGGAAGTCCGTGTCGTAGTCTTTCAGATCATGACTACTGGGGGAGGGTTGCCGACAACGTCAGCAGCTCACGGGGTAAAGGATGGGCAGGGGAAAAATGAATGTCAATACCCTTGAAATGAAAAAAGCGCCCAGTGTTGGGCGCTTTCATGGTCAATGATGACGGGGAAGAATCCGATGTTTTTGGCACCAGGTCTTGACTTGAGGCCAACTGAACCAGAGGGCTATGCCGGAGCAGATAACCACCAGGCTGGTCATGATGATCATGCCGAACTCGGTCTGGGACATTTCACTCCTCCTCGGTGAGAGCGATACCTATGAGCCAGATTACCATACCCATGACGAAAGCATATGCCGTCAGCAAGCGGTGCTCGCTGAGGAATATACCCACCAGGCTCGCGGCAACGGCAGTGGTACCGATTTTTCGTAGATCGTCTGCGAATGCAGCACGCTTCGATTTCATGGTTTTCCTCGATGAATGCCGGAAAACCGTCCCCGCGGGAAGGTTTCCCGGCAGGGGGTGGTGAGAGGTACGGATCAGCAGGTCAGCGGATCAACCGGTGCGATCAGTTGATCAAGGGAGCCCAGCTTGAGCTCCTTCCTGACCGGTGTTTTGGCCTTGGGGGCCGCCTTGGCCGGTTTGGATTTGCGCGCGCGCTTGGGCTTTTGCACTTCGCGCGTGTTGGCCAGATACCAGTCATTGAGGTTGACTTTCTTCAACCGGACGATCGCCGGGACGTCGCTGATGTGTTCCAGCTCCTTGGCGGTCGGGCCAGCAAGCATGGCGGGCTCGATACGCTGGACGCTCGACGCAACCGGAGCTTGTGCATGCACTACGACCGGAGGGCGACTGAGCGCTCTGCGGAACTCACGCACAACACTGCCGAGGGCAAAGCCGATTTCGAAGCTGGTGGATTGCTTGGACATGGTGTTTCTCCTGCAGGTTGAGGGTGCGGAGAAAACACTGACCCTGGCGGGGAAGTGGATTCCCCGCTGGGTTGCGGAAGGGAGCTTCTATCGACCGAGGCCGACCGACCGTGCTACCAGAAGCTATACGGTCTTGGGTTGGATCAACACGGTGGGCTGTGCTGCAGCATTTCGGATCCGAGCTGCATGGGGGCATGTCGCTGACAACGTCAGCAGATCACGCGCTCATCATCGAAGCGGGGGGCGAAAGTGTCAAGGTCAAGCAGGGGGAGCGGATGCAGGATGCAGCGGGCGGAGAGCGAGGGCGGAAGAGCGCGGCTGGTAGAAACCCTGTCAAAGGTTTCCCCAGCCGTGTCTGGAAGGGGAGTCAAGTGAGCCACCTGTGGTTGAATCGTCGATCCCTGGGCATTGATCGTCTCGATCCCATCACCCGGCCATTATCGTGGCTTGGCCAGCAAACAGTAGGCACGCATCCGCGTACAAAGGGAGCCCTGCGTATCACCGGCGGGCCACCGGCAGGGAGAAGGATCCCGATGGGTAGCCTGATGGTCCTGGAGCAGGAGCATCAGGCTACCCATGGAGAGGGGAAAAGGAGGGGCCGTAACACCAGTACGACCCTTAAATCGAGGAAACACCGAACCTCTTGAGAACCCTATGTGCCTTTAAACTCGCTCGACACGAGTTGACGGCTGCATGACAAGCAAAAGAACAGGGAGACACAGGGAGAATTCTCAACCAGATCCGCACGCCCCACCCGGTGTTGTAGCGTGCTTACGGTTTGGCGATGAGGCGAACCTGCATCACCAGGGTGCTACTGATGACCGTCAGTAGCCAGCGGGGTGAAATCAAAGTTGATGGCATTATGTGTTCAGGAGGCCGGTTTATCAAGCAGCGCCGGGGTTTACTGGCCTGTGGAGGTTATTTGACCGCGACCACCGCGCCCTCGGGGATGGGAGCAGGGAGCGCAATGGCAGTGGCACCGAGGCGGCGCGTGACTAACTGGCCGTTGCGCCTGACGCCAACCAGGTCGGATTCCGTACCAGCATCCACGGCCGCCGCCAGCCCCGCCGGCGGCGAGGCGATGAAAGCGTAGCTGGTGCCGGCGGCGATGTAGCCCTGAAGCCGCGCTGGCTTGCGGAACCAGGCCGGTAAACCAAGAGCGGAGTCCGCCGGCGAGCCGCTGAAACCGGGGTTGGCGTGTGCGTACTCCGCCAGGCTGGAGCGGTAGAGCAGCAAGCTCCTGGCCAGGGTGTCGACCTCGGCCAGTTCGGCGCTCGAGGTCGCGTGGTCGCTTTGTACACTCAGCCAGGTTCCGGTGAGCAGGGCGAGCAATAGGGCAATCCAGAGCAGCGGCATGATATCTGGACGACTCCCTAGTTGAGGTAGGTGGCTGTCACACGCATGCCGGCGGAGTTGCCGAATCCTGCGAGCACAACGGTGCTGTATAGGCAGAACTGGTGTCCGGCTTTCACCATGGCGGAGATCGAGGCGTCTTCAACTACATCAGCGTTTCGCCCAGCGGTGGAGCGCGCTTGACCAACGATCACGCCATCGACTTCCAGGCGCAGAACGCCGGGGCCGGAGCCATTGATCAGCGCGTCCCTGGATACCGCTTGGCAGTGGGTGCGGGGTCGGTTATCGGCGGGATACTGTGCCAGCACCACAGGGGTGGCGATATTCACGCCACTGGGCCGTTTCCACAGCCCATCGGTGCAGAATAGGGGGCCGCTGTTGTCTCTGCCTACCAGGCCATTGGGGGAGCATCCTGCATTTTCTGCCGCCAAACCATTGATCTGAAGGTACTCGCCGACGGTCGTTCTACCTTCGGAGCTGAGCTTTCCCCCTCTCAATTCTCCGCCGGTATAAACGCTCTTGTTCATCCACGACCTGACCCATGTGCTGTCACTCATATACCAGCCACCGTCCCACCGTTCGTTGTACCAACCTGAGTTACCGCGGGTCCTGAACCAGCCTCCGGTGTATGTCTCGCCGGCGACGTCAGCAGTGCCGGCTTTCACCGTGCCAGTGGCTGTCACGTTGCGCGCGCTGATGTCCGCACTGGTCGTGATGTTTCCGCTGGCGGTGATCGCTCCGGCTGCGGCGATATTGTTGCCGCCCATATTCAATGCCGTGTTCATCCGGTTGAGCTCGGGATGACCCGGGACGGCATTGCGGTAGAGGTACTCGTTGGCAATGGCACCGTCCTGGAAGAACAGCGCCGTCGCCAGGTGTCCAGCACCGGGAGCGCTACCGAAATTGCTCAAGGCCACCTGCCAGGCGGCGCCCTGGGCGATACTAGTGTTGGTTTTCGAGATGTAGCCCCCGGTGGCTCCCATGAGCTGCGCAATCCGGCGGATCGAGAGTTCGGAAGCCGCCTGCCCACCCGAGGTCACGATCAGCGTTTCGAGCTGGTTGGTCGCCGGCTTGCGGGCCAGGACCTGGTATTGCTGGCCGTAGATGTTGGTGTCGCGGAAGCCTGCGGGCAGGTAACGGGTGTTGCGCAGCATCGGGACGGTGATCACCGCCGGGGCCGTGGCGCCGGCGCTGGCCAGAACCGTGCTGAAGTTGTCCTTCAGGTACTTCTCCGCTGCCTTGGCCACCTGCTGTTGCTGCTGGGCCGCGTGCTGTTCATTCAGGCCGTCTAGATAGCTCATTAAGACTGAAATCCCGCCGGTAGTCGCGATGGCGATGACGATCAGGGCGATCATTAATTCAATCGAGATAAAGCCGCGGTTGAGCTTGGTGTTATTCATAGGTTGGCTCCCACAGGCTTCTGCGAGCCTGGCGACTCACGTCGTCCTCAAGCAGGTGAATCTGCTGCCGGCGAATCTTGTCGCGCATGGCGACGGAGTCCACCCCGGTGAATAGCAACGGTTCCGCATGCAGTCGTCGAGCTGCGCCATCGCTTACCAGTTCCTGGCAGATCACGGCCTGAATGCCTTCAGCCACGACGTCGTAGGCATTGGACGCGAGGGGTTTGGCCAGGGTGATAAGCCGTTCGATGGCTTGCGGGCAGTTCTTGGCGTGGATGGTCGATATGACTAGGTTGCCGTTCAGCGAAGCTTTGCAGGCCTGGTAGGCGGTGTCTTCGTCGCGGATCTCGCCGATCAATATCAGGTCGGCTCCGGTACGCAGCGTGCGCAACAGGGCTTCGCTGTAGCCTCCCAAGCGTCGCGAGGTCCTAACCTGGATACAGCGGCCGAGTCCATGTTGCCCGCTGAGGTTGGTTTCTTGTGGATCCTCGACTGTGAAGCCAACCCCACCCAGGGTCTGCAGTCGAGCGAGAATCAGCGAGGCGGCGGAGCTGGTCTTGCCGGTCGCCATATCGCCACAGAACAGGATCAAGCCCTGCAGTTGCGGGTTCAGGAGCGTAGCGACCACCTCGCTCGGATAGCCGATATCCTCGAAGCTTCGAACTTGGGCTGTCGACCGGCGCAGCACGAAGACACTCCCGCCGTTGAAAGCATCTTCCAGTTGGGTGACGCGTAGTAGCACACCGTCGACGACGATGGCGAACTCGGGATCCTGCAGCTCCTCCATCGTCTTCCTGCAGAGCTGAAGGAGCTCCTGAGCGTGGGGAACCCACTCGCCGGGCACCTCGACCCGGCGCGCGTCGGCGCCGGCGAGGCCCTTCACGTCGGCGAAGCCTTCACCGAGGTAAAGGTCGACGAACTGAGCCTGGATGATCGGGTTCACACTCACGAACTGTAGGTCCAGGTAATGCTGTTGCTGTCGCTGCTGCAGGCCTGGGTCGCCGCTGCGGTGGTCACTTCACCAGTGATCGCGGATCCGCTGTTGATCTTGGTCTGCTCGAATGTGTTCTTCGCGATCTTGGTGGCCAGCGTGATACAGGCGTCCTGGGGCAACTTGCTGGTGGTGATCGAGAAGCCCATGCCGGTGGACGAGACAGTGACCGATCCGCCGTAGACGTTGTAGACGACGCCGGAGGAGACACTCATGTTCTTCGGCACGCCGTTGATTGCGATCAGGCTCGGGATCAGGTTGGTACCGCTGGAGCCGTAGCCCGAAGAGGTCTTCAGGGCGCGTGCGTTGGCCGCAATGACGCTGATGTTGCGCTGTTCCTCGTTGGCGTTGGACGAACTGAACATCCCTGCCGCTGCGGCCAGCCCCAGGCCGACTCCGATGGCGATGATGATCAGCACGATGATCATCTCGATGGAAACGAAACCGCCCTGCGTCGGACGGGAAGTGCGTTGCGTAGTGCTCATGGAGCGCTCCTTGGTGAGGTTTCAGTGGTTCATGGATTGGATGAGCTGCTGTGCCTGGTAGGCGCCGAGCAGGACCAGGATCATCAGCGCGCCGATGAAGATCAGGGCGAAGTTCTTCACCAGCCCGGCGGCCAGCTCGATCTGCTTGAGGCTGGTCTCCTGCCAGCGGCGGCTGAACTTGACCAGCGCTTCGGAGAAGCCTCCCCGGTTGGCGAGGATGCACAGGTACTGGATGGCCTGTCGGTCGGGGAAATCGTGACCGGCGCTGCGAAGGGCGACTCCCAGGTTCTGGCCCAGGCCCACGCCGTAGCGGGCAGCTTCCAAGCGCTGCTTCAGCCAGGGCGGGGAGATCTTGATCATGCTGGCCAGGCTGTCGTAAGGGCGTATGCCGGCGTTGAGCATGACCGCCATGTTCAGCAGGAAGGTGGTGCCCTGGAGCATGCGGTAGATGGACCAGGGCGGCAGCATCCGGTCCAGCCAGACCCGGCCTTTCCAGCGGTAGGTCGGCAATGTGACGATGACCACCACCGTGAGGGTGATTACGGCGACCAGAACGTAGATACCAGGTCCTGTGACGAAGCTGGCAATGGCGTTGAGCGTGGCGAGCGGGCCGGTCCACGTGACTGGGTCGGAGAGCCTGGCCAGGCTGGGGACCATGCGATAGGCCACGATGCACAGCAGGAACACCATCATGGCGGACAGCGCCGAGGGATAGAGCAGCGCCTGCCAGATGGTGGCGCGGATCCTGGCCTGGGCCTCGACCAGGGAGATGGCATCGCCCATGGCCTGAACCAGGTTGCCGCTCATCTCGCCGGCCTCGATCAGCGCTCGCTCCTGGGCGGGTAGATAGAGCGCCATGGCGGTGGCCAGACGCTTGCCGTTGGACAGCCCCATCAGCGCTTCGCGACTGGCGATGGCCACCGGATGAAACGGATGCTGTCCCTCATGAGCGAAGATCTTGTGTACCTCTGCCACAGCGTCCTTCAGCGGGACCCCGTTTTCGAGCAGGGTGGACATGCTTTCGTAGAACTGCAGGCGTTCCTTGCGGCCGAACTGCTTGCTGTAGAAGGCGAACTGCAACTGCTCCCAGAAGCCCCCCATCAGCACGCCTCCTGCGAGTAGAAGCTGTCGTCGAGCAGATGCTCATCGAAGTCGAGTGGCCCAATGAAATCCTCGACCATCTGCGGGTCGAACATACCCTCGTTGATGCGGCGGATGGCGTGGGCGTGCTTGGTGATGCCCTGCATGGTCTTGACCCAGTAGTTGCGTGCCTCGGCTGGGCCGCCTTTGGCGAACACACGCATGAAGGCGAGGGTGGGCAGCACCACCTCGGCGACGATCGAGCGGCCGTTGACCCCGGAGCCACGGCAGGCCTGGCAGCCAGGCCCCTTGACGTACACCTGGGAAACATCGGTCAAGCGCTGGACCCGTTCGACCAGGTCGAGCGCGAGCTGGTCTTGGTGGTCTTGGAAGCGCACTTTGCAGTGGGGGCAGAGCTTAGGCAGCAGGCTCTGGTTGATCAGGCCGGTCAGCAGGGCCGGATCGAACAGCAAGCCGGGGTCGACGCCCAGGTCCTTCAGGCGCTGGACAATGCCGATCGCGCTATTGGTGTGCAGGGTCGACCACAGGCCGTGCCCGGTCATCGCGCCACGGAAGGCGGCGACAGCGGCGAAGAGGTCGCGCACTTCGCCGATCATCATGTAGTCCGGATCCAGGCGCATGCCGTTGGCGATGCCTGCGGCCCAGGCCTGGCGTTCTGCGTCTGGGTCAGTGGCGTCATAGACCAGTGGGGTCTGGTTGATGCCTTCGCCGCGAATGCGGTATTCCGGTGGATCCTCGATGGTCAGGATATGCTTGGATCCGCCATGCAGCTTATCGAGTCCTTCCATGGTGACCTTCAAGGTCATCGACTTCCCTGACCCGGTGGGGCCGGACAGGATGTTGATGCCGTAAGGCATGCGCATCATGCGATCGAACAGCGCGTTCTGCTCGGGCAGGTAGCCGAGCTGCTCCAGGCTGTCGAGGCCGGTATCGTCGTAGAGCAGCCGCAGGATCATCAGGAACCCACCGGCGCGCGGGCGGGTCGCGATCCGGGCGCCGAACAGGTTCAGCTTCTCGACGAAGGCCTGGCTCATCCGCGCGTCCTGGTCCAATTGCGGCTTGAAAAGCGGCTCGGCCACGTCGCACATGGACTGGTAGATGGTTGCGCAAAGTTCGTGCAGTTCCTGGCTGCGGTACTGCTCGACGGTCTTCAGCAGGCCGTCGACGCGGAAACGGATCTTGCTGCCGGTGCCGGCGGGACTCACGACGAAATGCACGTCACTGGCGCGCAGCTCTGTGGCCTTACGAATGATCTTGACCACGCGCTCCTGCATCTGGGTGGCGCGCTGGCCATCGCTATCGACCAGGCCGTCCATGGCGACGGCGCGGTAGAGCTGGTGAATGGTCTGCAGGTCGGTGAGGTTGAGCTGGTATCGGAAGCCACGGCGATCGAGACGGTCGATGAACGACAGAACGTGAATGTCGTTCTGGTGGCTCTCCGATAGATAGAGCGTGCCGTCGGCGGCCAGGGCCATGATCTCTTGCAGGTGCTTCGAGACCTCCCACTCGCCACCGTCGGCGGTGAGCAGTTGGGTCACCATGGAGGGCTGTACAAGCGCGGCAATTTGAAGGTTCGTCATGGCGGTACCTACTGGATGAACGGCTGCGGTACCGCCCCGGGCAGCGCCGGCGGAACGGAGGCGCCTTGGGCCGAGGAGGCGGCTTGGGTCGGGGCAACGCTGGAGAAGCCCACGGGCACGCGGTTGCCGTCCTTGTCGGTGAGTACGACCTGGTCCAGGGAAATCGACTCGACGCGGTAGTTGCCCGGCAGCTCCGCGCCGCTGGCGGCGTCCACCTCGTACCCGCCCGGGAACAAGAATGTGGCAGTCATCTTGCCGCCGGCGCCGTAGATGGTCCGCACCACTGGCGGAACCGGCTGCGTGATCGTCGGCGCCGCCGCCGGCACCGGCATGGCGAACGTCTGCCCCTGGGCGCTGACGACCTGGCCGGTTTCGCCTTTGCCCTCCAGTTGCCGCTGCGCCGTGGCCAGACGCACCTTGGCCTCGGTGAGGATGGCCTGGGCCTGGATCTCCGCCAGTTCGCCAACGGTGCCGGCGCAGGCCTGGCCGGACGCGAGGAGGAAGAGCACGGCCACGGCCATGCCGATCGGCTCAGTTCGCATAGATTTCTCCTGTGACAGTCCAGTCCAACTGGCTGTCCTTGAGCGTGGTTTCGAGGTTGGTGATGCGGACCCCGGCGGCGGGCAGCCCCTGGAAGGTCAGGTCTGCCGGGAGCCTGGTCTGGGCGCTGAAGGTGAATTTCTTCCAGGAGGGCAACACCACTTGCTGCTCCGTCGCCGCTTCCGCGCCAGGAAGGGGCGGAGTTGTCTCCTGGCTGATCGACAGCTTGGGCTCGACACCCTGACGGTACAGATGGCTGGTGAGCGCCTGCAGCGCGTCGTCGGCTGGCTGCAGCGGCTCATCGCTACCGATGGCGACTTTCAGGTCGACCTTCAGGGCCGCGGTGTTGCCGTTGTCGATGACGAAGGCGGGGCGGTCAGCGAACAGGTGCTGGCTGGCCGCTGTCAGGTCGGCTGCCGTGCTGTTGCCGGTACGGTGGTAGGTGGCGACCAGGACCCTGCCGTCGCACTTGCTGGATTCGAAGAGCCAGCCCTGGATCGACAGCGACAGTACCCCCGTTGCCTTGCTACAGGCGCGTAGCATGTCCTCGAGGTCAGGCATGAGCGTCCAAGGCTTCTGCAATGAAGCCAGGTCCAGCGGCTGCTTGGCCTGGGCGTTCTTCTCGGCCAGCTCGGCGAGGCGCCTCTGCTCCTCGAGGAGCGCGGCTTGTCTGGCGAGCTCTTGCTGGTGGGCATTCCATAGGTAGTAGGCGGTTAGCGACCCGCCTACCAAGCAACCGAGCAGGGCCACTGCCGTCCACTCTCTGGCGGACAAGCCGAAGGTGAGTTGCCGGAGGCGGTAGTCGCGCCGCAGGCGCTTCGGCGCGAGCAGTTCCTCGATGTCGAAGTCCTTGACGGGGAAATCGAATCCTTCGGGAACGAAGACCTGTGCGTTTCGAAGCACGCCGCGCGTAGAGAGCTTCCTGATCCGGTCCCTGGCTTCGTCGAAGGTAGTGACCAGGTCCTGGCCGGGGACGATCGCACCATCGAGCGTGGCGACCAGTGCGTAGCGGTCCTCGTCGACCTTCCAGCAGGCCAGGAAGTCGCCTTCGAACTGGCCTGAAAGCGCCGAGGCCAGGGAGTACATGCCCTTGACTGCGCCTTGCGACTTCGAAACGAAGCCGGCCTGGATCACTGTCGGCGAATGGCGGATGGCAACGATGTCCAGATGCTCTTCCTTGCCCAGCTTGCGCGCTTCCTTCATGTACTGCCGCTGGCTGGATAGCGGCCGCCAGAACAGGCCGCTGACGAACTTGTTGCCGTGGTAGCTCAGGATCGAGACGTCTGGTCCACGGCTACCGATGTCAGGCTTCTCCATGGTTCAGCCCAGCACGACGGGGGTGATCAGCACCACGATGACCTCGCGTTTGGTATTGCGGGTCAGCCCGCCGCCAAGGCCGAAGAATCCGGCGTCGCCGGTGCCGACCTTGTTGGTATCCTCGGTGGTCTGGTCGAAGCCGGAGAGCACCAAGGTCTCGCCGCTGCGCAGGCGTACCTTCTGGTCGAACAGTTGTATGTCGTAGCTCGGGAACTGGGCTTTGGAGTCCCCGCTGGTCTGCATTTCGAACGTCGGTCTGGAGGTCATGTTGATGTTGATCTTCAGCAGCATCTCGCCGCTTTCCATCACGAACGGCAGCAGGCTCATGTTGTAGCCGCTGGTCACGGCGCCCGGGATCAGCGAGGTGGTACTGCCGACCTGGGCGACGTTGGAGATCTGGCTGGAGGCCAGGTAGCTGTCGTAGCGGCCGATCTGGATCGGCGCCGACTGGAGGTTGAGCGTGGTCACGGACGGGGAGCGGACGGTCGAGACGCGACCCTGCTGGGCCAGCGCCTGGACCATGGCCTTGGATCCTGCCCAGGCACTGTTGGCGGTATCCAGGATGCTCACGGAGCCGGAGATCGCGCTTTGATCGATGCCTGGCATGGTGTTCTTCAGGCCGATGCCCCACTTGTTGTTGAGCGACTTGTAGACCAGGTTCCAGTCGATCCCCAGTTGATCCTTGTCGGTCAGGGCGACCGAGAGCACGTTGACGTTCAGCAGCACCTGCTTGGTGATGCTCTCGTTCTCCCGGTTGACCAACTGCTGGACGCGGTTGAGGACCTCTGGTCGGTCGGTGACGGTCAGGGTGCCCGTGGCACGCGACAGCGACATGCGTCCCATGCTCGGCGTCAGCATCGAGTTGATGCTGTTCTCTATGTCGCTGAGGATCGAGGTCTTCAGCTCGGAGCTGGTGGTCTGCTTGCTGCCGGAGTCGCCGCTGATGCCGGAGCTGCCATTCTGTCCAGTGGATCCGGAGCCATCCCCGCTGATGCCGGCGGCCGTCGTCATACCGGAACGCACGGTGGAGTCCACCGTGTTGACGTCGTCGAAGGCGTAGATGCGGAAGGTCCGAGTGTCCAGGTAGTAGAACTCGACCCGTTTCTCGGTTGGGTTGTAGCGCCAGGACACGCCGGCGCGGGCGGCGATGAGATCGAGGAACCCGCTGACCTTGCCGTTCCATTTGATGTTGTACAGCGACCGCGGGCCGTAGGACCCGAAGCTCGATCCCATGCTGCCGCCGGCACCTAGGGACATGCCGTTGGCGACGGAGGCAGGAAACAGCATGGTGGCCATGTCCTGGCCGCCTTGGATGGGCGGCGGGGCGTTGCTCGCGCGCTGCTGAGGTTGCAGGGCAAAAGCGGCCGGGTTCAGCGCGTCGGGCGTGATACTGACCGCCAGGTGGCATTGGTTGATGACTTCCTGGGCGGCCTCCTGCAGCGACGCTGCGCCTGCAGGGCGCCACGTCACGATGCAGTCACTGGACAAGGTGTGCGAAACGCTCAGGGGCTTCGTGCTGACCCAGGGTTTGTCGGAGAACACCACCGTATCGCGGCGATCCGGTCGGGTGTTGCGCATCTGTGCTGCGATCGTCGACGCGGAATCTGCCGTAGCTTCGACACGATCCGCCGACTCGTTCACCCGTGCGACCGAGCAACTGGCCAGCGCGGGGATCAGGAGGCAAGGCAAGAGGTTCTTCAGGGGGGCACGCATCAGTTCTTGCGCTCCTTGATGATGATCAGGGACTGCGGCCGGCTGGCGTTCACCAGGAAGGGCCGTTCGGCAGCGTCATACAGCGGGAACAGCTCGGATACCGCGTCCTCGAAGGAGCCGTGGAAGGTCAGAGGAGCTTCGATCGGATAGTTGAGATCCTGCGGCTCCCAGCGGACGGTCCAGCGTGCGCGCTTGGCCCAGGCTTCCAAGGTGTCGCGCAGGGTTGATCCCGTCTCGGCCGACCAGGCCTGTGTCAGCGGCCGACTCGGCTCCGCCGAAGGGAGCGCCTTGTCCGGTGGAGTGGAAGCCACGGTGGCCGGAGTGGGCGGCGTGGACTTCACGGCGGAGGCCGGAAGCTTGATCGGTGCCGAAGCCGCGGGAGGAGAAGAGGAGTGGCCATCCTTGGCCGGTGCGGCTGGGGGGAGCACAGTGGTGTATTCAGGCTTCTTGGTCGGAGCGGGGCTGGTTGTGATCGGCGCCGGCGTTGGCACCGAGGCGACCACGACGGGCGACTCCAGCGTGCTGACTTTTTCCGTGGAGGAGGGTTGCGTTACCGCCGCTGGAGTTGGGGCAGCGGGCTTCGCATACAGTTGCTGGACCGGTTTCGGCCTTGGCACCGGGGGAAGTTGATAGCCCGGGCGCAGCACGAAGCAGACCTGCCGCGCGACCTCGTCGACCTTCACCTGCCAGGCAGGGCCGGAGAGGACCTGGAGGGTGTTGCGCAGGGTCATCGGGCCGAGCTTGTACTGAGCCGCCGGCAGCGGCCGGGTGTAGAGGATGTTCACATGACCGGCCTCTGCCGGGCACAGCGAGTAACCCGAGCGGCTCATCACGTACTGCATGGCGTCCTTGACACTCGGGTTCATGCTCGACGGGATGGTTACGTCGATGATCTGGGCCATCAGGTCGCGTTGACCGGCATCAGGCTGGGTGCTGACCAGGGTGTAGCGCCCGTAGCGCACGACGGGCTCCTTCTCCGGTTGTACGCCATTCGGGTACAGGTCCGGAGAGAGCAGGTCTGGATTGCGGCTGCTGTCGAAGGCGGGCCTGGCCGGCTCAGCCTTGTGGGTCGTGCAACTGGCGAGCAGCAGGCACAGCGTGAGAGTGGTCAACTGCCTGGTCATTGAGGCCCCCTTTGATGATGGGGCACACAGTGGCAGGCCATTCGCCATGCCTCAGCAGGAAATACTCGGCAACAGGGTAGGGGATTTCTTTTGCCCACCCGCAGGATTGTGCTTCAAGGGGAGCCAACAGAATTTGGAACAAAGCGTGTGCTAAGGCTGCGTGCGATTGACTGTTTGTGATTTATAAGTCACAGTTGACCCATGGTCGAAGTCAAACAAACCGCCACTTTCATGGCATGGGAAAGCAAGCTAAAGGATCGGCGGGCAAAGGCCGTGATCGCCGCCCGTATCTTCCGATTGGCGAATGGACTACCCGGCGATGTGTCACCAGTCGGCCAGGGTGTGAGCGAGTTGAGGATTCACTATGGCCCAGGCTATCGGGTGTACTTCCAGCAGCGCGGGACGGAAATCGTCATCCTGCTATGTGGTGGAGACAAGAGCAGCCAGGCCAGGGATATAGAAATGGCGAAACGCCTGGCAAATGAGTGGAGGCCGCAATGACCGAGCAAATTTATGATTATGACCCCGCGCAAGCGCTGGACAGCCCGGAGGCCATGGCTCTGTTCATCGCAGACGCTTTGGATACTGGAGACACCGCCTATATCGCTAAGGCTATGGGAGTCGTGGCCCGCGCCAAGGGGATGACGGAGTTGGCCAAGGAAACGGGTTTGGCCAGGGAGCAGCTTTACAAATCGTTTAGTGAGCGCGGGAACCCTACATTGAAAACCATGCTGGCAGTAATGCGAGCTCTGGGAGTTGATCTGACCGCCCGCCCGCATGCTCAGTGAGAACTCGTCCAGTTAGAGTTCCCTCTCCCGATCCTTGGCTATTACTGGTGAATCGAGTTGCTGGGCTCACTCATGTATCGTGGTATCGCTCATACCTAGGGAATAGGACTTCCCTAATCTTTGAATCCATCACTGACTCTATCTCGTCATAGGTGAAGGGGTAGCGTGCAACTTCATCCTCGACGAGTTCTATGTATAGCGCTGGAACTGTAGGTTCCCGGTGAAGGTAATATAAGGCGATTGCTGTCGCCATTTCGCAAAGTCTATCTGGGTCGGCCAGCGCTTCCTTAATGTTCGCTAGGGATGGTCTGAAGTAGCCATGTATTTCCCCGGCATACCACCTAGCGCAACTTTTAAACTCGCCAAATGATCAAAAAACAATCAATTCGACGAGTATTTCTTACGTTTTCGCCA
>NZ_SCND01000102.1:0-16388 GCF_005503585.1 Pseudomonas sp. 2VD | reverse complement strand
CGGTATACCGTGCCCATGCCGCCGGCGCCGAGCATCCGCTCCAGACGGTAGCGCCCGGAAAGAACGTCCGGCAGCGGACCGGGCAACACCGCCGGCAGGTCCGGCGCCGAGGCGGTCGGGGCGGCGAAGGCGAAATAGGTCAGGTTCGCGCCGCCCTCCTCCTCCGGCAGCAGCTCCAGCGACGACAGCGGTTCGTTCATTGGCGGATCACCACGGCCGTCAGGTTGTCCCGCGCGGCGCCGCTCAAGGCGCCGTCGAACAGCCGCTCCACCGCCACCTGCGGCGATGCCAGGCTCAACGCGCGGCCCAGTGCATCGGCGCTCAGCTCTTCGTAGAGTCCGTCGCTGCAGAGCAGGAAGACATCACCGGGATGCACCTCCAGTTCCAGCACGTCCAGCACCAGTTGTTCGCTGGCGCCGACGGCACGGGTCAGCGCGCGCGCCGAGGGATAGGCGCGGGCCTGCTCGATATCCATCCGCCGTTCGTCGACCAGTCGCTGCAACAGCGAGTGGTCGCGGGACAGCTGGTACAGCCGCTGGCCGCGCCACAGATAGCAGCGGCTGTCGCCGACCCACACGCAGGCCGCCCGCGACCCCTCCACGACCAGCGCCACCACCGTACTGCCGATGATCCTGTCGCCGCGTTCGGCGCTGAGGGTGAGTTCCTCGCCCAGGCGCCGGTTGAGCCAGTGCAGGCACTGGCGCATCGCGTTCAGGCGCTCGTCGAATCCCGTCCGGGCCGGCAGTTCCGCCAGGCTGGTGACGATCATCCGGCTGGCCAGGTCGCCGGCCTGGTGCCCGCCCATGCCATCGGCGACCGCCCAGAGCCCGCGATCCGGGCAGTCCAGGAAGGCATCCTCGTTGCGCGCGCGGACCTTGCCGCGATCCGTGCGCGCCGCGCTGCGCCAGGGCTCGGTGCGTTGCATCAGAGCTGCACCGGCATGCGGAAGCTGCGCAGGACCGCGAGATCGAACGGATTCGGCGTGCGCTGGGCGAGCAGCAGGTAGTTGGCGCGCAGGCCGCCCAGGTCGGCCTTGAGCACCATCACGTCACGCCCGCTGAGGTACTCGGTCTGCATCAGGTCGAACAGCCTGAACAGAGACCAGGGCCCGGTATTGCGTTCGATTCCCACCGGTCGTCCGGCCATCTTCTCCAGCACCAGGCTGGTGCGGCCGCCGTCGGCGTCGCTGGGCCACTTGAACGACATCGGCACGATCGGGCCGTGGCGGTACTCCATGGACTGACCGTCGAAACGGAACTCGGCGCGGCTGACGCCAGGATCGAGGGTATAGGGCTCCAGGCGGAAGCGCACCTGTGGCTCGGCCGGGTTCTCGGCGAAGAAGCTCTGGCGGATCACCTGGGCCGTGCCCATCTGGTCGAGATAGACCTTGGACATCGGCAGGCTGTAGCCGTCCACGCTGCGCAGGCGGTAGCTGCCCGGGTCGCCGCTGACGAAGGGCCGCATGTAGGTTTCGAAGAAGCGTTCGGCGACGCCCTGCGCCTTGAAGAACTCGCGGAAATCGCTGACCGCGACATCGCTGGCGCTGTGCGCGTTGAACGGGTAGCGCTTGTTGATCGCCTTGCTGTAGAAACCGTACAGCTCGCTCTGGTAGCGCTGGTTGAGGTACAGGTAGGCATCGCCGAGGACCAGCCGCCAGGCGTCTTCGGCCAGCACGCTGAACCATCCGCCGAGCGGTCGCGGCAGTCGCGCGGAGGCGTTGCGCAGGTTGCTCAGGGCATCGCGCTGGCCGCCCATGCGGCTCTTCGCCATGTCGAAAGCCGCCTGCTCCGGCTGGCTGGCGCGCGCCAGTCCGGCGAGTTGCAACTGCAACTCGTTGAGCGCCTGCAACAGCGGAGTGAGGTCGGCCGCCGGGCCGTTGTTATCGTCGAGCAGGCGATGCAGGGGCTCGAAGCGGCGTTGCAGGGACTTCTTCGCGGTATCCGGCAGGTTCTTCGCCAACGCGTCCCTGGCCTTGCCGGCCGCCGCGGCGGCCGCCTTGCCCAGCTTGCCGCCCTTTTCCGCGGCCTTGTCGCTGGCCTCTGCCAGCGCCTCGGCGCTCTCCGCCAGGACCGGGAAACGGGTGTTCTCACGGACCTCCAGCAACAACTGGAGGATCGGCGAGTTGGCGGCGAGCAGCCCGGAAACCTGGTCGGCGCCCTCGCCGGCATCGTTGAACGGCAGCAGGCCCAGGCGTCCGACCGCCTCGCTCCAGAAGTTCGCGTAGTCGCGGAAATACAGCTGCTCGAGTTCGACCATCAGGCGCCGCAGGTCCATGTCGCTGATCCCGCTGCCCTCGCCCAGGACCCAGTTGTCGCGAAGGATGTCGTTGACCAGGCTGGCGCCCTGGACCACGAAGTACTGCTGGTAGCCCTGCTGGGTGTAGAACCCCGGGATCACGTAGTCGGTGCCGACGAACAGACCGGCCTGCGGCCCCAGGTGCTGGCCGAAGCGATACTCGGGCAGGCTTCGCGCCTGTTCGCGCAGCACCCGGTAGACCACGTTGGCCAGGGACTCGCTGCGCAGCACCTGGCGTGCCTGGGCCACCAGGGTGTCGTTCAGCGGATAGCTGAACGGTTGCTCGAGCAGACGGGCGAAATGCGTGTTCAGGCCATTCTGCACGGTGCCGTTGCCGGCATAGCGCTGCGACCAGTCGGTAGCCACCCAGTCCTTGAGCCATCCGTTCTCGCGGCGCTCGCGCAGATTCAGCATCAGGTAGGCCCGCAGGCTGTTGAGCAGGCGTTCGCGATTCTGCATGTTGCCGCGGATCTGCGCTTCGAGCATCCGCGCCACGCGCGGCAGCAGTTGCGTCTCCAGCTCGCGGCGATAGGCAGCGGCCAGCGGCGGGTTGACCTCGTTGCCCTGGTACAGCCCGGCGCGCTCGTGCAGCGAGACTTCCCCTTTGGGCGGAAACACGGTGGTCGCCGCATAGCTGCTATCCAGCGTCTTCAGCGCCGCCATGGCGTCATCGCGCTCGCCAAGCGCCTGGCGCTGCTGGGTCCATTGCTGCGCCAGCTCGCGGACCCGCTCCAGGCGCTCGTGGTTGGCCGAGAAACCGCCAGCCCAGAGCAGGCCGAATAGCAGAAGGAGCGCCAGCGAACCGACGTACAGGGCGCGCTGGCCCCAGTGGATGCGCGTGCGTTCGCGGCGATCGAGACCTGCCAGGTTGGCCTCGGGGAAGATCACCTGGCTCAGCAGGTGATGGATGAAGCGCGAGCGCCCGTTGCGCAGGGTCGGCAGCAGGCCGCTGGCGATCCCCAGGTTGGCGCCGATGCCGGCGGTGTCCTCGTCCAGCTGCTGGGCCAGGTGCGGCGCGCTGGTCAGGTAGAAGCCGCGCAGGCGGCTGGCGCGCTGGTAGCGATTGCCGGTGAAGGCGAGTTCGACGAACAGGCACAACCGCTCGCCGATCTGGCCAAGCTGGTGCGGGAAGTCGAGGATGCGACCGCGACGCAGGGTATCGCGCTCCTGGTGGATGCGCATGATCACCTGGCTGTTCAGGCGTCGCAGAAGGTCCTCGAACGCCTGGCGCAGGACCGTCACATCGGTGCCGTTCTGCTCCTTGCCGAAGCTGGTGCCCAGAACCTGGTCGCTCTCCTCGCGGCTCAACTGGTCGAAGAACTCGTCGAAGCCGAGCAACTGGTCGGCCTTGCTCAGCACCAGGTAGACCGGCAGATCGAGGTGCAGGGTCTGCTGGATTTCCTGCAGGCGCGCGCGCACCTGGCGAGCCAGCGTATCCAGCGCCATCTCGTCGTCGCTGAGCAACGTCTCCACCGGAATCGACACCATCACGCCATTCAACGGCCGTGCGCGGCGGCGCTTGCGCAACAGGCCGAGCAGGGTCGCCCAGGCGCCCCCATCGACCTCGCCGTCGGCTTGGGTCAGGTAGCGCCCGGCGGTGTCGATCAGGACGCCGTGATCGGCGAAGTACCAGTCGCAGTAGCGCGTGCCGGCGGTATCGCGGGTCAGCTTGCGGTCGATCCGGTTGATCGGGAATTCCAGTCCGGAAAAGTCCAGCAGGCTGGTCTTGCCGCTTCCCTGCGGGCCGATCAGCAGGTACCAGGGCAGCTCGTTGCGCCAGCGCTCGCTACGACCGCGGTACAGGTTGGAGGTCTTCAGGGTGCGCAAGGCGTCCTTGAAGCGGCTGCGCAATTCCTTCTGTTCGTCTTCGATCAGACCGTCGCGGCGCAGGCGCTCCTGGCCCTCGTCGCTGTCCTCGACGGCCTTGCGCCGCACTCCGGCGCGCCAGCTGACGAAGACCATCGCCAGCCCCCAGACCAGGAACATCAGGCTGATGCTCAGCAACCGCGAAGTCGGGCTTTCCCAGAACTTGTAGTCGGCGACCGCCAGCAGCGGCCCGACGAACCACACCAGCAATGCCGCCAGGAGTACCAGCAGCAGCGTCCAGACCCACGTCTTGCGCAGGAAGGCGCCGACTTTCTTGAAGAAGTTTTTCATTTCGCGTCCCTGTGTTTACGAACCGGGCTGTCCTGCCGCAGCATCGAGCGACTGGTAAGGCTGCAGCACCGTGTCGCGTTGCTCGCCGAGAACCCAGGCGAATCCCGAATACATCACCACCAGGCAGACCAGGGTGAACAGCGCCACCATCCACCAGGGCACGATCCGCACCAGGCCGCGACGCTGGTCGCTGAGCCCCTGCCAGTGCGGCGACAGCTCGCGCGGCACGTCGCCGCGCAACTGGCGGATCTGCCGGTAGAGCGCGTCGGAAATACCGTCCAGGTCGAGCACGCCGCGGGCCATCACCCGGTACTTGCCCTCGAAGCCGAGGGCCAGGCAGAGGTACATCAGCTCCAGCATCGGCAGATGCTTGACCGGGTTCTTCGACAGCCGGTCGAGCAACTGGAAGAACTTCTCGCCGCCGAAGGTCTCGTTATGGAAGCTGCTCAGCAGGCTGATCTTCGACCATTCGCTTTCGTTGCCCCACGGGGTGGTCACCACCGCCTCGTCGACCACCGTGCACAGCACGTAGCGCGCCGCCATGACCTGGCTGTTTTCCACGCCATCCTGCACGGCGCGGAATTCGAAGAGCTTCATGGCGGAGGTCAACCGCTCCTTGAGCGCCGCAAGGTTCTCCAGCACGCTGCTGTGCTTGAGCCGGACCACTTCCGAAAGCAGTTCGGAAGCCGCCGCCACCAGCGGGTTCAGGCTGACGTTGAAGGCCTCGCCCGGACGCAGGCGCGCCGCGTAGATCATCCGCTCCTCGAGCTGCTCGAAGCGCGGCGGTTCGGCGAAATCAGTCAGCGGCCCCTGGGCCGGTACCTGTCCCTGGTGATCGAGGAGGACGGTCTTCTCGTCCTCGTGGTATTCCCTTTCCTTGATCATGTTCAGTTCCTGATGGCCCAGAATTTCAGTTCAAGCTCGGAGAACTCGCCGGATACGTGGAACGCGAAACCGCCGGAGCGCTCCAGCTGGGTCATGTCCTCGGCGTTGGGTTCGAGAATGAAATAGGTCTTGTTGGAGTGGAACGGGATCTGCCGCGGCGCCACCGGCAGCGGCTTGACCCGGATCCCCGGCAGGTGCAGGTTGACCAGTTGGCGAATGTGCTCGACCGCACCCACCTTGAGATGCGCGGGCAGGCGCTGGCGCAGTTCCTCCGACTCGCAATTGGCACTGGCGGCGAGCACGAACGAGGCGCTGCCGAGCAGCTTGTGGTCGTGCAGGGGCGAGACCAGGATGCCGTACTGGCGGGCCTGGAGAGGCAGTTCGATGGCATGCTGCTCGAGCACCATCGACAGGACCTGGCGAATCGCCTCCATCAGCCTGCGGAAGCTGGCGCCCTGGTCGCTGTGCTGGTAACGGCTGTCCAGGCGCGGACGCTTGCTCTCGCTGCCGAAGGTGGCGAGGTCGCCGAGCATGGTCAGCAGCACCCGGTACAACTGCTCCGGATGCACCTGCTCCAATCCCAGGTAGTGGCGCAGCAGCAACTCGGTGCGATTGATCAGTTGCAGCATCATGAAATCGCCGACCTCCGCGCCGCCGACCTTGCCATTGGACCGGATACGCTCGGCGATGGTGTCGCCGCGATGGCCGAGCATGCTGATCACCTCCTTCAGGCAGGACAGCAGGTAGGCGGATGCGTGGGCGTGGAGGTAGCTCGGCACGAAGTCGGGGTCGAGGCTGATCACCCCGTCCGGCGTGGTATCCAGCACCACCGCCACCTTCAGTTTGACGTAGGCCTGGTCGCTCTGCTGCTCGCCGAGCAGCAGGCGAAAATCCGGCCGCGCGCAGCTGACCTGCACCATGGAATCCTCGCCGGCGTTGGAGTCCGCCACCTCCAGATCGTAGGCGGTATAGCGCGCCAGGACCTCGGCCTGCTCCGGCCGGCGCGCCTCGATGTGGTTACCGGTGACCAGCGGCAGGGCCAGGTAGATCGGCACGTTCGAGGTATTGGGCGGCACGTCGAGGGCGAGCGGCTCGGTGTTGCCGCCGAGTTCGAACAGGCTGCCGTCGGGCAGTACGCCGGAGGCCTGGCTGATCACCAGCTTGCCCATGTTGAGGAACTGGCGGTCCAGCTCCAGGGCGAGGAAGCCCCAGTTGTAGCTGCCCAGCAACTGGGTCCGGGCCTTCATCTGGTTGTCGTAGTAGCGGTCGTTGTGTTGCAGGTGCTGCGGGCGCAGCAGCATGCCTTCCTGCCAGACGATCTTGTGCACGTTCATCGCGCGTCACCCGCCTTGCCGAGCAGTTCGCCGGCATTCAGGATGCCCTTCCGGCCCAGCTTCAGCTCTACCCGGGTCAGCTCTTTCGCCGTGACCGGCACCACGTAGCGCCAGCTTGCCTCGCCGAGATCGCGGTAGGCGGCGAGCACGCCCACGTAGCGGCTCCCCTCCTCCACGCTGAGCTTGAGTTCGACCCGCTCGCCGGGCCGCAGCTCCAGCTCCTCGCTGGTCACCAGGTCGGGGTCCAGGGTCTCCTTGGGACGTTCGTAGAGGCTGAAGAAGTCGGCGTTCTCGAACGCCACCGGGTGCTTCAGCTCGAACAGCCGCACTACCACCGGCGACGGCCGGCCATTGAGGTCGGGATTGACCCGCTCGCCGGCGCTCAGGGCGAGGTCGAGCTTGGTCAGTCTGGAATACGGCGACAGCGTGGAACAGCCGGCCAGCAGCGCCAGGACGGCGAGCATGGCCAGCGCCCTGGCTGGCGGGATCGGGCGACGAGACATGGCGATCATCCTTGGTGCTCGGTGTAGAGGGTGGAAATCAGGCGAACCTGCTCTTCGTAGGCCTGGGCGAAATCACGTGCCAGCAGGCGCTCGCTCCAGTCGTCGTCCTGGCATAGCGACTGGTGGTAGCGACCATAGGCACGCCAGCGGCTGCCCGAGGTGGCCAGCAACGGCCGGCGGCCGTCGCGCTCGAAACGCAGGGTCAGCTGCTGCGGCGAGAAATGCTCGAGGGTCGCGCGCACCGCCGCCCGGCTGGCGCCGAGCAGCGCCACCTGGTGCGCCTGGAGGTCGCGGAAACTGCGTGCGACGGCCTGTTCGCCACTCAACTGGCCAGGCTTGCCATCCCGTAGCAGATGCCCCAGCGCCTCGCCGGCATCGGCGCTGAAGCGCAAGGGATTCTTGCCGGTATCGCGCAACGTGCTCAGCGACAGGCGCAGTTCGTTCTTCAGTTCGCTGCGGGTCCGCAGGCTCTGCTGCAAGCCGCCGATGCACTGCCGCAGCAAACCGGCGGCGTTGATCGCCAGCGCTTCGCGCGCAGCGCCGTCGAGGCCTTCAAGGTCCATTCCCAGAGCCTGGCCGAAACGCTGCCAGAAGGCTTCGTCGTGACCCGGACGCGGACTTTCCACGGGTTCCTGCGGAGCCGCCGGGGCGGGCACCAGCTCCGGTACGACCAGGCTTTCCATGTCGATCCGCGCGTAGTCCGCACGCGCCCCGGCCTCCTGGCTGGGCTGGGCAATCGCGCTCAGGTCGTCGAGTTCGTAGGCATCTGCACCGTCCTGGTCGAGCGCCTGCAACGGATCGAGGGCCAGGAAGGCATCGTCCGGAATGATGCTGCCCGCCGGCTGCGGCCGCCCGACGTCCATGGCGAGCTCGTCGGGCTCGCGCAGCAACCGCGCGCGGATCTCGAAGTCGCCGAGCAGGAAGACGCTGTCCTGCTCGATGCGCTGCGGCTCGCCATGCGGCAGGCGGCTGCCGTTGCCGGCGCGGATGCCGTTGCTGCTGGTGTCGGTCAGGTAGAACGCGCCGTTGCGATAGCTGACCCGCGCATGCTGCTTGGACAGGTGCCGCTTGCGATCGGGAATCGCCCAGTCGCACTCACCGCCGCGGCCGATGAGGCCTCCGTTCCTGCCGAAGGTCTTGCTGCACAGCTCCGTCGGTACGAATTGCTTGGCGCTGAGCATTTCCAATACCAGTTCCATGAGATCGCTCCTTGCGGTCACTTGCCGCGATTGACCGCCTGCGGATCGCCAAGCGGGCGATAGTCGCCGTCGTTGAATTTGTAGTTGCCGCTGCAACCGGCGAGGCCGCAGAGGACGGCCAGGGCCAGAAGCACGGCGGGCCAGTGACGAACAGGCATCAGGGAGTCTCCATGGAAGGGCCGCGGACGCCGCGCTCCAGGCGCGCGCCCGGCAGGGCTGGATGGAAGGAAATCTCGATCATGGGCTTCAGGTCCGGGGATCGCCGAAATGAATGTTCAGGCGTCCCATGCGATAGATCAGGGTTCGGCGCGGCAGACCCAGTTCGCGCGCAGCGAGGGTCTGGTTGCCAGCGTTCCTGCGCAGGCAGGCGAGCAGCAGGTCGCGTTCGATCTGCTCCAGGTGCTCGCGCAGCTTGAGCGGCGCCTCCGCTTCCGGGGGCGCGCGCAGGGAAAAGTGTTCGGCCAGCAGCACATCGCCTTCGCAGAGCAGTACCGCGCATTCCACCAGTCCCTTCAGCTCCCGAACGTTGCCGGGAAAGCCATAGCCGTCGAGCAGTTCCAGCGCTTCCGCGGACCAGCCCAGCGGCGCGCGGCGCAGGAACACGCAGGCGCGTTCGGCGAAATGCCGGGCCAGTTCGAGGGCGTCGCCCTCGCGCTGGCGCAACGGCGGCAACTCGATGGGAAACTGCGCCAGCCGGTAGTAGAGGTCTTCGCGGAACTTGCCATCGCGGACCAGCAGGGCGAGGTCACGGTGGGTAGCGGCGATGATGCGTACATCGACCTTGTGCGTGTCGTTGCCGCCGAGCGGGCGAATCTCGCCTTCCTGCAACACGCGCAACAGCTTGGCCTGGAGCGACAGGGGCATGTCGCCGATTTCGTCGAGCAGCAGGGTTCCGCCATCCGCGGCATCGAACAACCCGGGACGATCGCGCTCGGCACCGGTAAAGGCGCCCTTGCGGTAGCCGAACAGCTCGCTTTCCAGCAGGTTTTCCGGAAACGCCGCGCAGTTCTGCACCACGAACGCCTGTGCTCGCCGCGGGCCGTACTCGTGGATCGCCCGTGCGACCACCTCCTTGCCGGTACCGGTCTCGCCCTGCAGCAACACGGTATAGGGGTTGTGCAGGACCTTGCTGATCAGGCGGCAGGTCTCACGCATCGCCGCGCTCCTGCCGATCAGCCCGTAGCCGCTGACCACCGGCGCGCTGGACGGTCCCTGCGGCTCGCCGGAGGGTTGCGAGAGGCGTTGCAGCAGATGCAGCTGGGCCAGCACGAACGCGCCCAACTGGCCCAGTGGATGGGCGAATCCCTGCAGGTCCAGTGGGCGCCGGGTGGCGCAGACCACCATGCCCTCGACCGTTTTCTCCGGGCTCACCAGCGGAACGCAGAGCAGGGACAGCCAGGGCTGCTCCCCTGCCGGCAGGAAGCCGGTCTCGTGCAGCCGCGACGGCAGGTCGACGAGACTGACCACGCGGTTCTGGCACAGGGCGAACTGCAGCAACTGCTCGCCGGTGTAGTCCGCCGGCAGGCTCGACGGCTCCAGCGCCTGCAACAGGCCGTCCCGGCATTCGGCGTTGAGGGTGAGCGCGGTATGGGTCTGGTCGAGCAGATACAGCTGGCTCAGCTCGCAGCCGCTGAGTTCGCCGACTGCGCGTGCGAAACCGCCCAGCAGGGCCGCGATGTCTGTTTCCCGCGACAGCGCGCCGAACTGAGCGAGCAGGGCTTCGGCGAAGGCCAGGGGTTGCGGTACGCGGCTGAACATCGCACCCACCTCAGGCGAACTCGCAGAGCACGCGGCCGTGCTCGCCCAGCGTCGCATGGACCCGCTCGAGACGCTCGTCGCGCGCCATCGCTTCCAGCAAACGGTCGGCCACCAGCGGCAGCAGGTGCGTGTCCAGCAGGTGGTCGATCAACCGTGCGCCGCTGTCGCTCTGGGTGCAACGCTCGGCCAGGTGGTCCACCAGCGCCTGGCTGTAGTCGAAAGCCAGTTGACGGCGGGCCAGACGCTCGCCGAGGCGTTCCAGCTTGATCTCGATCAGCTCGCGCAGTACCGGGCCGCCCACCGGGTAGTAAGGCACCACGCGCATGCGCGCCAGCAGCGCCGGCTTGAAATGCCGGCTGAGCGCCGGCCGGATGGTTTCCTCCAGGAGTTCGGCGGAAGGCCGCGCGCCGTCCTGGCAAAGCGCGGCGATGTGCTCGCTGGCGAGGTTGGAGGTCATCAGGATCAAGGTATTGCGGAAATCGATCTCGCGCCCTTCACCATCGTTGGCCACGCCCTTGTCGAAGATCTGGTAGAACAGGTTGAGCACGTCCGGATCGGCCTTCTCCACCTCGTCCAGCAATATCACCGAATAGGGCTTCTGGCGTACCGCCTCGGTGAGCATGCCACCCTCGCCATAGCCGACATAGCCGGGCGGCGCGCCGATCAGGCGCGAGACGGTGTGCTTCTCCTGGAACTCGGACATGTTGATGGTGGTGATGAAACGCTCGCCGCCATACAGCAGGTCGGCCAGCGCCAGCGCGGTCTCGGTCTTGCCCACCCCGCTCGGGCCCACCAGCAGGAACACGCCGACCGGCGCATCGGGCTTGTTCAGCCCGGCCGCGGTGGCGCGCATCGCGCGGTCCAGGGCGCTGACCGCCTGTTCCTGGCCACGGATCCGCGCCCGCAGGTCGTCAGCGAACCCCATCACCTTGGCGTTGTGTTCCCGCGCCAGTTGTTCCACCGGTACGCCGGTCCAGGCGCCGATCACCTCGGCAACCAGGCGCGGGCAGACCTCGAAGCTGACCAGCCGCCCCTGGGCCTGGGCATCGGCGAGCGCCTGGCGGGTTTCGTGAAGGGCCTTTTCCAGGGCTTCGACACCGCCATGCTCGTCGGCCGGGAAAGCCTCCGCATCCGCCTCGCTGCCCTGCTCTTCCCGGTTCGCCTCGCGGGCCCTGGCCAATTGTTGGCGCAGGGCGAGCAGGCGCTCGGCGAGTTCGCGCTGGCGGCTCCACTGGTCCTCCTGTACGTGCCGCTCGCTTTCCGCCTGGGCCAGGCGCTCCTCCAGCGCCTGCAGGGCATCGTGGTCGATCGGCAGGCCTGCCTCGGCATCGCGGCGCAGGGCCTGGCGCTGGTGCTCGCCTTCGGCCAGCTCGCCGCGCAGGCGCTCGAGGCTCTCCGGCGCCGCCGCCAGGCTGATGCGCACCCGCGCACAGGCGGTGTCGAGGACGTCGACGGCCTTGTCCGGCAACTGGCGACCCGCCAGGTAGCGGGCGGACAGTTCGGCGGCGGCCACCACCGCGTCGTCGCGCAGGTAGATACCGTGGCTTTCCCCGTAAACCCGGGCCAGGCCACGCAGGATCGTCACCGCCTCGGCAACGCTCGGCTCATGCAACTGCACGGGCTGGAAGCGCCGGGCCAGCGCCGGGTCCTTCTCGAAATACTTCTTGTATTCGGCCCAGGTCGTCGCCGCGATGGTGCGCAACTCGCCACGTGCCAGGGCCGGCTTGAGCAGGTTGGCGGCATCCGAGCCGCCGGCCTGACCGCCCGCGCCGATCAACGTATGGGCCTCGTCGATGAACAGGATGGTCGGCCTGAGCGCTGCCTTCACTTCGTCGATGACGCCTTTCAGGCGCCGCTCGAACTCGCCCTTCACGCTGGCACCGGCCTGCAACAGGCCCATGTCGAGGGACAACAGCTCGACGTCCCTCAGCGCCGGCGGCACTTCCCCTGCGGCGATCCGCGAGGCCAGGCCTTCGACGATGGCGGTCTTGCCGACGCCGGCCTCGCCGACCACGATGGGGTTGTTTTTCCGCCGACGGGCCAGGATGTCGACCATCTGGCGAATAGCCCCGTCGCGACAGAGCACCGGATCGAGCTTGCCGTCGCGCGCCTGCTGGGTAAGGTTGTGGGTGAAACGCTGCAACAGGGACTCGCCGCCGCCCGGCTTGCCGCTGGGCGCGGCCTCCCGCGGCTGCGAGAGCGCGAAATCCTTCAACCGCTCGATGTCGAGCCGCGCCAGCAGCGGCTGGTAGCGGCTGCCGGCATAGCGCAACGGGTTGCGTAGCAGGGCCAGGATCAATGCCGCCTGGTCGATCTGGCTACGGCCCAGTTCGAGGTTGGCCAGCAACAGCGCATCCTGCAGCCACTGCACCAGCTCGGGCGCGAACACCGGATTGCGCGAGGCGCTGTGCTCGCCCCGCGCTTGCAACGCGGCGTTGAGTTCGCCAGCGTCCACCGCGGCATCCTGCAGGGCGCGCGCCAGCAGTCCCTGGGGACGCTCCAGCAGGCCCAACAACAGGTCCTCCACCAGTACCTTGCTGCCGCCGCGGGCTACGCAGCGCTCGGCCGAGCCTTCGAGGTCGCGCCGGGTGTCGGCATCCAGCGCCTGAATCAGTTGTTGCAGGTCTACGTTGATCATGCTCATCCATCCTTAATGAATCTTGCTGCCCAGCGTCACCACGCCATCGGCGCGCTCCCGGCCCAGCCAGCTGGTCCAGCCAAGGCGGCAGGCGTTCTGCGCGCCGATGCGGAACTCGCGGATTTCCTCGTGGCGCAAGACCAGCCGGATGTCGTAGTCGAGCGGGTCGCGCAGGGTGAAGCGGACCAGCGCGCAAAGCGGCTGGTAGCCGGGACCGATCGGCAGGAACTCGTGGAAGCGCTGCCAGTCGAGCTGGCGGATATGAATGCGGAACTTGCCGCTGCGGTCGCGGACCCGTTCGCCCAGCACGGCGTCTTCGCCAAGCTGGCTGTTGAACAGGCCGAGTCGGTTGCGCTGCTCTTCGAGGATCGCGACGCGCCGTTCGATACACTGCTCGGCGACCAGTTCGGCATGCTTGAAGTAGTAGCGCAGCACCGACTCGATCAAGGCCGCCGAGTGCGCCCGCAGGCTGAGCAGGCCCAGGTAGGGCAGCAGGCGTTTCCAGTTCAGTTCCCTGGCCTTGCGGATCTCTTCCCCGCCCAATCCGACGAGGGCGAACAACTGAGCGGAGAACGCATCGCTCGCACCGCTCTGGAAGCTCACCCGGTAACGGTACTTGCGCCAGATCGGCAACAGCAGCCGATGCAGGCGGTGATGGAAGAGATCGAGGAAGTTCCGCGTAGGATTGCCCTCCTCGCTGTCGCCCAGGGCCTGCTCGCTGTAGAACGCCGGCAACGGCGAACTGGCACCGAACAAGCCGATCAGGTTGAAACGCAGCCGCGCCCGCAGCATGCCGCGCTCTTCGAAGAACTCCACCCGATCGACATCGCTGCCCGGGAAGCCGAGGCTAGGATTGGCCTGGAATTCCAACTGATCGTAGAGCGCCTCGTCTCCCAGGCCGGGATATTCCTCGCGCAGGCGATCCATGACCAGCAGGACCGCCTGGAACAGCGAGTACTCGCGAATGCCCCGGGCCAGCGCGCTTACAGTAGGGGCTGCAAACCCATGCGCGGTTTCCATTGGTACACGTCTCCCTGTGTGCTCCTCACCCGCAACTCGTGGTAGGAGTTGATGCTGGCGTAAAGCGCGAAAAATTCGTTCAGAACCGAAGCGAACACGAACAGGTCGCCCTCGCCGATGTAGCCTTCCGGATCGATCGTCAGCTCGGTACGCAAGCCGCGCAGCGGCAGGCCCCGATGCAGGCGGTCGACATGCTCGTGGCGGACCGCCTTGAGCCCGCCCAGCAGGCGCTTGCTGACCTTCGCCGCATGCTGGTCGTAGTAGCGCGGCAGGTCGTAGGTTTCGAGGATCACCTTGAGCGCGTCGACGTTGGCCAGCGACAGGTAGTTGAGCGACATGTTGCTGATCAGTTTCCAGAGGAAATCGCGGTTCAGCGGCGGCGCGTAGCTCGGCGTCGCCGGGGTGATATTGCGGAAACCGAGGAACTCCGGCGTGCCTTCGCAGGCGACGCAGATATCGCCCAGGCGCAGCCGTTGGGGCAGGTTCTGGTTGGTGCAGGTCAGTTCCACCGACAGCGTCTCGATCTGCTCGGGATGGCGGATGCCAAAGCTCAGGTAGGTGTCCAGGCCATCGTGCAGCAACGAGGTACGTTGCCGGACGCTGTAGTGGGGCCGTGCTTCGGGAACGTCGAAGCTGGGATCGTGCTCGAAGGACTCGAACGGCACGTAGGCCTGGTAGCCGAGCCCGCCCGGCCGCCAGCCGGTGACGCCCTCTACCGAGAACACCCCGCAGTCCTCCAGGCTGTATTCGGCCGGCATCAGCAGGTATTCGTCCTGCTTGCCGTCTAGGCGGATCGGCAGCGCATCGTGGCGGAACAGGTTGGCCACCGGCGTACAGTACAGCTTGACGTTCTCCAGCGTCGGGTGCAGGCGCTGGATGCCGCTCTTGCGGATATCGAAGCGCAACTCGAGGCCGCGGACCTGCTTGAGGGTTTCCTCGGGCAGAGCGCCGAGCAGGTCAAGGCCATCCACGTCGACGAACAGGAACTTGTCCTGGAACGCGAAGTATTCCTGCAGGTAGCGATAGCCACGGAAGGTATTCAGCGGATAGGGAATCAACGCCTCGTCTTCGGCGAACCCCACCGGCTGCACCCGCTCGCCCGTCAGGCGGAACGACATCAGCTTGCCGGCCACGCCATCCAGCGGCCGCCCATGGGCGTCCAGCGGAATCAGCTGGATGCTCTCCAGGTTGCGCAGCAGGCACAGGTAGAGCATCTGGCTGATGTAGCGCTCGCCGGCCAGGTGCAGGCGCAGCCGACTCAGGCCCAGCTCGCCGAGGTGCCCGTCGCAGTTCATCGCCAGGCGCAGGCCGAGCAGCGCTCCCTCGCCGGTCACCGAATAGTTGAGCGCCTCCAGCACCAGCGGCAGGACCTCGGTGGCGTAGCAGGTACGGAAGCGACAGGCGACCTCGCCCACCGGCCGGCTCTCGACCGGCGTATCGCGCTCCACGCGCAGCGCCCCGCCCGGGCGGGTCAGGGGGTCGAACTGGAGAATGCTGAAAGCCGGCAGCGGGCGCATATAGTTCGGCCACAGCAGGTGCATCATCGAGTGGCTGAGTTCCGGCAACTCGTCGTCCAGCTTCTGCCGCAACCGCCCGGTCAGGAAGGCAAAGCCCTCGAGCAGGCGCTCGACATCCGGATCGCGTCCGACCTGTCCGAGAAACGGGGCCAGGGCCGGGCTACGCTCGGCGAAACGGCGCCCCAGCTGGCGCAGTGCGGTGAGTTCGCTCTGGTAGTAATGATTGAAGGACACGGCTTACCTGCTGGATATCGTTTCACTGATGGCAGTCGTCTGACCGCTGCCGCCAAAACCGCAATGACATTTCTGGCCTGAAGATCGGAAACCCACGGTGTCCGTTGTCTTTCCGTAATCGACCCGATTCGCGCCCATCTCAGAAGACCTCATGGACGAACCAGGCATCGAAGCGGTACAGCGCCAGGCCGAGGCGTCACCCTGGCGGGCCGCCGCGAGGCCGTCGAAGAACACGTCGGCGGAACCGACGACGATGGGGTTGCTGCCGTGCCCGGGGAGCGGACAAGCGGTGGGATCGGAAACGCGGGCTGCGGGTTTGCCGGACATCGAAACCTCCTTAGCTGACCTTCACCTGGCCGCTGCCATCCAGGCGTGCGGAAAAACTCACCTGGCGCTTGAAACCTTCCACCTCCAGCAACCCTTCGATGCTGAAGGCCAGGCGGAGCTGGTCGTTGTCGCGCGGCAGGGAAACGACACGCACGTTGCTCAAGCGCGGTTCGTAAGCCTCGATGAAACCTTCGATGGCCGAGCGGGCCTGGCTCAGGGAGTCGTGCAGGCTCAGGCGCATGTCGTTGAGATCGGGCAACCCGTAGTCGGACAGCGTCTGCACGCTGCCCGCCCGGGTGCTGAGCATCTTGCCCAGATGGGCAGCCACCGACGCCATGGCGGAAACCTCGCGGCTCCAGCCGACGCGCTTATCCGCGTCGCCGTTCAGGCGCTCGAACAGGCTGCCGTATCCGGTCATGGAAAGCTCCGCTTACTCTTTGTCCAGCTTGCCGACCAGCGACAGGGTGAAGTCCGCCCCCATGTACTTGAAGTGCGGGCGCACGTTCAGGCTGACGCGGTAC
>NZ_SCND01000101.1:0-16389 GCF_005503585.1 Pseudomonas sp. 2VD | reverse complement strand
GGATGCAGACCGCGCTGATCGCCAAGGCCGCCGGGATCAATCCGCGCGACCTGCGCTACGTGGCCCTGGAAGGCGGCGGCGAGATCGCCACCGCGCTGCTCGGCGGGCACATCCAGGTCGGCAGCACCGACATTTCCGACTCCATGCCGCACATCCTCAGCGGCGACATGCGCCTGCTCGCGGTGTTCTCCGAAGAACGCCTGCCGGAGGCGGCGATGGCCAACATCCCCACCGCCAAGGAACAGGGCTACGACATCGTCTGGCCGGTAGTTCGCGGGTTCTACCTCGGGCCGAAGGTCAGCGACGAAGACTACGCCTGGTGGAAGAACGCCTTCGACCAACTGCTGGCCTCCGAGGACTTCGCCAAGCTGCGCGACCAGCGCGAGCTGTTCCCCTTCGCCATGACCGGCGAGGAACTCGACGGCTACGTGAAGCAGCAGGTCCAGCAGTACAAGCAACTGGCCAAGGACTTCGGCCTGATCCAGTAAGCCAGCCCGCGCGCGGCCGGGCCACGGCCGCGCCACGAGGATAGTCCCATGACCCGTTCCAACCTGTACCAGCGCCTGTTCGCCGGGCTCTGGCTGCTCGCCTGCGTCGGCCTGGCGGTCGCCGGCTGGCGTTACCAGGCGCCGTTTTCCTACGAACCGGTCGGCCCGCGCGCCTACCCGCTGCTCTGCCTGGCGCTGATGGGCGTCGGCCTGGCCTGGTTGATCGTGCGGCCGACGCCGATCCGCCACGCCGAGGACGAACAGCCGCTGAGCGGCGCCGTGCTGCTCAAGGTGCTCGCCTGCATCGCCCTGCTGCTGGTGTTCGCCGGTCTGTTCGAAGCGCTCGGTTTCATCCTCAGCGCCGCCCTGGTCGGCTCCTGCATGGCCATTCTCTACGGCGCCCGGCCACTGCCCGCGGTGATCACCGCGAGCCTGCTCGGGATCGGCCTCTACTGGCTGTTCGACCGCGCCCTGGACGTCCCGCTGCCGCTGGGCGTTCTCGACTTCCTGCCGCTGTGAGGACTTCGCGATGGAAACCTTGAACTACCTCGGCCAGGGCTTCGGCGTCGCGATGACCCCGACCAACCTGATCACCGCGCTGATCGGCACCCTGATCGGCACTATCGTCGGCCTGCTGCCGGGCCTCGGCCCGATCAACGGCGTGGCGCTGCTGATCCCGGTGGCCTTCGCCCTGGGCCTGCCGCCGGAAACCGCGCTGATCCTGCTCGCCGCCGTGTACCTGGGCTGCGAGTACGGCGGGCGGATCAGCTCGATCCTGCTCAACATCCCCGGCGAAGCCTCGACCGTGATGACCACCCTCGACGGCTACCCGATGGCACGCAAGGGCCTGGCCGGCGTGGCCCTGTCGCTGTCGGCCTGGAGTTCCTTCATCGGCGCCTTCATCGCCACCTGCGGGATGGTCCTGTTCGCCCCGCTGCTGGCCAAGTGGGCGATCGCCTTCGGTCCGGCGGAATACTTCGTACTGATGGTCTTCGCCATCGTCTGCCTCGGCGGTATGGCCGGCGACAAGCCACTGAAGACGCTGCTGGCGGCGTTGCTCGGGCTGTTCCTGTCCTGCGTCGGGATCGACGCCAACAGCGGCGTGTACCGCTTCACCGGGGACAGCATCCACCTCGCCGACGGCATCCAGTTCGTGGTCCTGGTACTGGGTCTGTTCTCGGTCAGCGAGATTCTCCTGTTGCTGGAAAAGACCCACCACGGCCAGGAAGCGGTCAAGGCCACCGGGCGGATGATGTTCAACTTCAAGGAAGCCGCCAGCGTATTCCTGGTCAACCTGCGCTGCGGCGTGCTCGGCTTCGTCATGGGCGTGCTGCCCGGCGCCGGCGCGACCCTGGCCAGCGCCGTGGCCTACATGACCGAGAAGAAGCTGGCCGGCGCCAAGGGCGAGTTCGGCAAGGGCGACATGCGCGGCCTCGCTGCCCCGGAGACCGCCATTGGCGGCGCGGCCTGCGGCGCCATGGTGCCGATGCTGACCCTCGGCGTGCCCGGTTCGGGCACCACTGCGGTGATGATCGGCGCCCTGACCCTGTACAACATCACTCCCGGCCCGCTGCTGTTCCAGCAGCAACCGGACATCGTCTGGGGCCTGATCGCCTCGCTGTTCATCGCCAACGTCATGCTGATCATCCTCAACGTGCCGATGGTCCGTGTGTTCACCCGCATCCTCGCGGTGCCGAACTGGGCCCTGGTGCCGGCCATCGCGATCATCACCGGGATCGGCGTGTACGGCGTGCACGCGACTACCTTCGACCTGTTCCTGATGGTCGGCATCGGCGTGCTCGGCTACATCCTGCGCAAGCTCGACTTCCCGCTCTCGCCGCTGCTGCTGGGCTTCATCCTCGGCGGGCTGATGGAGCAGAACCTGCGCCGCGCGCTGTCGATCTCCAACGGCGAACTGGGCATCCTCTGGTCGAGCCCGATCAGCCTGGTGACCTGGGCCCTGGTGGTGGTGATGCTGCTGTTGCCGCTGGTCCGTGCCTGGCGCCGCCGCGCGACCCGTCGCGCGACAGGGCTGGCCGATGCCTGAGCGCGTCACCTGGAGGCTGTACTGGGCGACGCCGTTGGTGGGCGCCCTTGGCGGCTGGCTGGCAAGCCTGGTCGGCTGGCCGCTGCCGTGGATGATCGGCTCGCTGCTGGCGGTGATGCTGGTGCGCTGCCTGGCCGACCTGCCGCTGGCCGAAGTGCCGGGGGCACGCAAGTGCGGGCAATGGATCGTCGGCATCGGCATCGGCCTGCACTTCACCCCGGCAGTGATCGAGCAAGTGCTGGCGCACAGCGCGATCATCGTTTTCGGCGCCGTGGCCACCACGCTTTCCAGCGTACTGGCGATCGCCTTCATGCGCCGCAGCGGCGAGGACCGCGCCACCGCGTTCTTCGCCAGCATGCCCGGCGGCGCCAGCGAGATGGTCAACCTCGGGCAGCGCCACGGCGCGGTGCTCAGCCGCGTCGCCGCAGCGCAGAGCCTGCGCCTGTTGCTGGTGGTGCTGCTGGTGCCGGCGGCGTTCCAGTACCTGCTCGGCGGCGGCCAGCCGGGCCCGCACCAGGCCGCGCCGGTGGACTGGCGCTGGCTGGCCCTGCTGTTCCCGGCCGGGGCGCTGGTCGCGCTGGGCTGGCAGAAGTTGCGCCAACCCAATCCCTGGCTGCTCGGCCCGCTGCTGCTGGCGGCCAGCGTCAGCCTCGGCTTCGACCTGCATATCGGCCTGCCGGCCGGTTCCAGCGGCGTTGGCCAATGGCTGATCGGCAGCGCCCTGGGTTGCCATTTCAACCGCAGTTTCTTCCGCAGCGCTCCGGCCTTCGTCAGTCGCACCCTGGTCTGCACGCTGTGGATGATGTTCGCCGCGGCGCTCGCCGCCGAGTTGCTCGGCTGGCTGACCACCCTCGACCACCAGTCGCTGATGCTCGGCATGATGCCCGGCGGCATCGCCGAGCTGAGCCTGACCGCCGAAGCCTTGCAGCTCTCGGTGCCGCTGGTCACCGCCCTGCAGGTGCTGCGGCTATTGCTGGTGCTGTTCCTCGCCGAGCCGTGCTTCCGCTACTGGAGGAAGCGCGCCGGCTGATCGAGCCACGCCGCCACACTGGATGTGTGGCGTTTTCCAGCCCGCCTCGTGCGGGCTTTTTTATTCCGCGCGCGGCCAGAGGGCACACAGCGGCGCCCGCCATGTGAAGAGCTGGGCGACAGTGGTCAGAGGTCCGGCAGCGACCAGTCGATAGGCGTCTTGCCGTTCTGCTCGAGGAACTTGTTGGTGCGGCTGAAGTGACCGTTGCCGAGGAAACCGCGGTAGGCCGACAACGGCGACGGGTGCGCCGATTTGAGGATCAGGTGGCGCTGCGGGTCGATCAGCTTCTGCTTGCTCTGCGCGTGGCTGCCCCAGAGCAGGAACACCAGGCGCTCGCAACGCTCGTTGACCACCTCGATGACGCGGTCGGTGAACGGCTGCCAGCCGGCATTGGCGTGGGAGCCGGCCTTGGCCTGCTCGACGGTCAGCGAGGTGTTGAGCAACAGCACGCCCTGCTCCGCCCAGCGCTGCAGGTAGCCGTTGTTGGGAATCGGGATGTTCAGGTCGCGGTTGAGTTCCTTGTAGATGTTCTGCAAGGACGGCGGCGTCGGCACGCCGGGCTGCACCGAGAAGCACAGGCCGTGGGCCTGGCCCGGCCCGTGGTAGGGATCCTGGCCGATGATCACCACCTTGACGTTCTCCAGCGGCGTGGTGTTCAGCGCGTTGAAGATCAACGGCCCGGGCGGGAAGATCGCCTTGCCGGCGGCTTTCTCCTGGCGCAGGAACTCGCCCAGTTGCTTCATGTAGGGCTTGTCGAATTCCTCGCGCAGCGCTTCCTTCCAGCTCGCCTCGAGCTTGATGCGGTCGTCGTTATCGGTCATGGAACCCCCTGTCTCGGTACTGAAAAAGTCGTCCGGCCTTTTTCAGAAGGTCGCCGACAGCCTGTGGCCGCGGAACCGTAGAAAAGCGCGCCGCGCTTGTCAATCTCGGGACAGGCGGGCCTCTTCCAGCGGATACTTCACGCGCACCCGGTTGCGGTACAGGCACTCGCTGGCCAGCAAGGTGCCGGCCTGGCCCTTTTCCCGGATGTCGCGCCAGATCTCGTTGAGCCTCAGCACTGCCTCGCCGTCGCGGACAAAACGCTGGGCCCTCTCGTAGACGTGGTAGCGCACAGGGCGCGGCGCACTGCACAGCAGTTCGCCTTCCAGTTGGTGGGCGGCGATATGGAAGCGCAACTGGAAGGTATCCGCCGTCGGATTGTGCAGCACCAGGTCGATGAAGTTGTAGAAGATCGCCGCGCCCGAGCCGAACGGCAGGATCCGTCCCTCGTCGGGAAACGGGTCGAAGCTGTGGTTGGCCCGCTCCACCACGCGCAGCGGCGAATGCAGGGCCATCCAGTGGATCAGGTTGCTCAGTTGGCAGATGCCGCCGCCGATTCCGCTGCGCGCCTCGCCGAAGGACAACTCCATGCCTTCGACGAAGCCACGCCGGGCGCTGGGCCGACCGACCAGCCGGCAGAACGAGAAGTACTCGCCGGGGCCGATGCTCACGCCGTTCATGCAGTCCACCGCCAGGCGCAGGTTGACCACCTTGTTGCGTTGCAGGGCGAGGTCGCTGTCGCCGAGGCGGCGGATCAACTTCGAGGTGTGCTTGATGTAGCGGTACGGCAGGCGCTCGTCGATCGATGGCAACCGCACGTAGCGACGGCCGCCAAGACGCCAGCGGCAGTGCCGCCAGAGACGTCGTTGCCAGACCCGCAGCCAGTAGAGCCAGGGGTGGTAGAGCGATAGGGGTTTGCGCATCGACGATCCTTGTCGGTCTCGGCCCACGGGCAGGATGCAGCATTATGCCCGGAGCACTAGCCCTGGTGCAGCGCCCGGTAGTGACTGGGCGCCATGCCCACCACCTTGCGGAACAGCCGCGAGAAGTAATAGGGATCGGCGTAGCCGAGCTGCTCGGCGATCTGCCGCACCTCCAGCGCGCCCTCGTCGAGCAGGCGGCAGGCATGGGCCATCTTCATCTGGATGAAATCCTGGATCGGCGCCTGGCCGGTCAGGGCGCGATAGGTCTTGGCGAAATGGAAGCGCGACAGCTTGAACTGCGCCGCCAGCTCGTCGAGGTTGAGGCTGTCGTGCAGGTGCGCGCGCATCAGCGCCTGCACCGCGTCGATGTCCAGCACCCGTCCGGATTTCAGGCTGGCCCGCGCCGGACGCACCGCCAGCGAGGTGAGCAGGCCCTGCAACAGGTGCGCGGCATGGATGAAGTGCGGCAGGCTGAGGCCCTGGCGACGCAGCGCCAGCAGCGCATCGAACTCCGCCAGCAGGCGCGGCTGCATGCCCAGGCGCAGGCGCGGGGCGCTGCCCAGCGGACGCAGGAAATCCTCCGCCAGTCCGCCTTCGAAATGTACCCAGTAGATGCTCCAGGGCCGCTGCGGGTCGGCGCCGTAGGCATGTTCCAGGCCCTTGGGCAGGACCAGCAGGTCACCGCCGCCGACCTCGACGCGCTCGTCGGCGCACTCCAGCCAGCCGCGTCCGGCACGGCAGTAGATCAACAGATGGTCGTCCGGCGCGCGCCGCTGCATGTGGTGGCCATGTGCCTCCGGGTAGTAACCGAGGGCCAGCGGGTAGCAGGCCTGGCCGAGCGGATGGCGGGCCAGGGCGCGACGCAGGCGGGGCGGCGTGATGAAACGCACCCCCTGGTTGGGCAGGGGCCAGGCGGAGGTCTGTACGGAACGCTTCACGGCGACGCGACTCGGTAGTCTGAATCCCAAGATCGTCCATCCCTTGCGCAAGATCGTCAATCCACAGGCGGCTTGCGGCCGGCTATAACGACTCAAAACAACATCCCGGTCCACCGGGAAGCGGAGGCGACGATGGCCAAGGCAATCCCCCAGCTGATCGACGGCGAATGGCGCGGCAGCCGTTCCCGCGAACTGATCGAAGTCACCGATCCGGCGACCCAGGACGTCCTCGCGCTGGCGCCGAAGGCCACCGCCGACGAGATCGAGCAGGCCATCGCCAGCGCCCAGCGCGCCTTCGAGACCTGGCGCGAAGTCCCGGCTCCCGAGCGAGCGCGGTTGATGCTGCGCTACCAGCACCTGCTCAAGGAACACCACGACGAACTCGGCGAACTGCTGGCCCGGGAGACCGGCAAGAACCTCGCCGATGCCAAGGGCGACGTGTGGCGCGGCATCGAGGTGGTCGAACACGCCGCCAACGTGGCCAGCCTGATGATGGGCGAGACGGTGGAAAACGTCGCCCGCGAGATCGACACCGCCAGTTGGATCCAGCCCCTCGGCGTGTGCGCCGGGATCACCCCGTTCAATTTCCCGGCGATGATCCCGCTGTGGATGTTCCCGCTGGCCATCGCCTGCGGCAACACCTTCGTCCTCAAGCCCTCCGAACAGGATCCGCTGACACCCAACCGCCTCGCCGAGCTGTTCCTCGAGGCCGGCGCGCCGAAGGGCGTGCTGCAGGTGATCCATGGCGGCCGCGAGCAGGTCGATGCCCTCCTCACCCACCCGGACATCCGGGCGATTTCCTTCGTCGGCTCGGTCGCCGTCGGCCAGCACGTGTACCGCACCGGCACCGCGCACCTGAAGCGGGTGCAGGCCTTCGCCGGGGCGAAGAACCACATGGTGATCCTCCCCGACGCGAACAAGGCCCAGGTTCTCGGCAACCTGGTCGGCGCCAGTTGCGGCGCCGCCGGCCAGCGCTGCATGGCGATCAGCGCGGCGGTGTTCGTCGGCGCGGCGCGCGAGTGGATTCCCGAACTGGCCGAGCGGATGGCCGCCCTGCGCCCCGGCCACTGGCAGGACCCGGACGCCGCCTATGGTCCGCTGATCAGCCCGCAGGCGCGCCAGCGCGTGCTGCGCCTGATCGCCGAAGGCAAGGCGGAAGGCGCCGAGTGCCTGCTCGACGGCTCGCAGTGCCAGGTCGAAGGCTATCCCAACGGCAACTGGCTCGGTCCCACCCTGTTCCGCGCAGTGACGCCGAAGATGGGCCTGTACCGCGAGGAAATCTTCGGCCCGGTGCTGGCCTGCCTGGAGGTGGAAAGCCTGGAAGAGGCCATCGCCCTGGTCAACGCCAACCCCTATGGCAATGGAACAAGCCTGTTCACCCGCTCCGGCGGCGCCGCTCGGCGCTACCAGCACGCGGTGCAGGTCGGCCAGGTGGGTATCAACGTGCCGATCCCGGTACCGCTGCCGTTCTTCTCCTTCACCGGCTGGAAGGGTTCCTTCTACGGCGACCTGCACGCCTACGGCAAGCAGGCGGTGCGCTTCTATACCGAGACCAAGACCGTCACCAGCCGCTGGTTCGACGATGAACCGACGACCGACGAATCGTCGGCCGGCCCGAACATGACCATCCATCTCAAGTGACCCGAGGACCTATGGATTTCGACCTCACCGAAGAACAACGCCTGCTGGTGGAGAGCGCCCGCGCCTTCGCCCGCCACGAACTGGCGCCGAAGGCGGCCGACTGGGACCGCGACCATCACTTCCCGGTGGAAGTCATCCGCGCCGCCGCCGAACAGGGCTACCTCGGCCTGTACATCGCCGAGGAAGACGGCGGCCTGGGCCTGTCGCGGCTGTCCACCTCGCTGATCTTCGAGCAACTGGCCGCCGGCTGCGTGGCCACTACCGCCTACATCAGCATCCACAACATGGCCGCCTGGATGCTCGCCTCGTTCGGCGACGCGGCGCTGAAGGAGGCCTGGCTGCCCGGCCTGATCGGCGGCGAGTCGCTCGCCTCCTATTGCCTCACCGAGCCCGATGCCGGCTCCGACGCCGCGCGCCTGCGCACCCGCGCCCGCCGCGAGGGCGACGAATACGTGCTGGACGGCAGCAAGTGCTTCATTTCCGGCGCCGGCAGCACCCAGGTGCTGATCGTCATGGCGCGCACCGGCGAGGACGGCGCCAGGGGCATCTCCTGCTTCCTGGTGCCGGCCGACGCGCCCGGCATCCGCTACGGCCGCAACGAGGACAAGATGGGCTGGCGCGCGCAGCCGACCCGCACCATCACCTTCGAAGGCGTGCGCATCCCCGCCGGCAACCGCATCGGCCCGGAGGGCCAGGGCTTCGTCTATGCCATGAAAGGCCTCGACGGCGGCCGCCTGAACATCGCCAGTTGTTCCCTGGGCGCCGCCCAGGCGGCGCTGGAGCAGTCGATGCGCTACGTCGAGGAGCGCGAGCAGTTCGGCAAGCCGCTGGCGACTTTCCAGGCCTTGCAGTTCAAGCTCGCCGACATGCTCACCGAACTCACCGCCAGCCGCCAGATGGTCCGCCTCGGCGCCCATCGGCTGGACCGCGGCGACGCCGAGGCGACCCTGTACTGCGCAATGGCCAAGCGCTTCGCCACCGACCGCTGCTTCGATGTCTGCAACGAGGCCTTGCAACTGCACGGCGGCTACGGCTATCTCAACGATTATCCGCTGGAGCGCTGGGTACGCGACACCCGCGTGCACCAGATCCTCGAAGGCACCAACGAAATCATGCGGGTGATCGTCGCCCGCCGCCTGCTGGAGCAGGGCGGCATGCTCGATCGCCTGCTGTGAACGCCGCGAACCATCGCATCCGATAGTGCCGGGACGCCCCGGCCCATGATCCAGTGAGGGACTTCATGAACACTGCCGTCGAACCCTACAAGGCTTCCTCCTTCGACCTGACCCACAAGCTCACCGTGGAAAAGCACGGGCACACCGCGCTGATCACCATCAACCACCCGCCGGCCAACACCTGGGACCGCGACTCGCTGATCGGCCTGCGCCAACTGATCGAGCACCTCAACCGCGACGACGATATCTACGCCCTGGTAGTGACCGGCCAGGGGCCGAAGTTCTTCTCCGCCGGCGCCGACCTGAACATGTTCGCCGACGGCGACAAGGCCCGCGCTCGCGAGATGGCCCGCCGCTTCGGCGAAGCCTTCGAGGCGCTGCGCGATTTCCGCGGGGTGTCGATCGCGGCGATCAACGGCTACGCCATGGGCGGCGGCCTGGAGTGCGCCCTCGCCTGCGACATCCGCATCGCCGAGCGCCAGGCGCAGATGGCCCTGCCGGAGGCCGCGGTGGGCCTGCTGCCCTGCGCCGGCGGGACCCAGGCGCTGCCCTGGCTGGTGGGCGAAGGCTGGGCCAAGCGGATGATCCTCTGCAACGAGCGGGTGGATGCGGAAACCGCCCTGCGCATCGGCCTGGTCGAACAGGTGGTGGACAGCGGCGAGGCGCGCGGCGCCGCCCTGCTGCTGGCGGCCAAGGTGGCACGCCAGAGCCCGGTGGCGATCCGCACCATCAAGCCGCTGATCCAGGGTGCCCGCGAACGCGCGCCGAACACCTGGCTGCCGGAGGAGCGCGAGCGCTTCGTCGATCTGTTCGACGCCCAGGACACCCGCGAAGGGGTCAACGCCTTCCTCGAGAAGCGCGATCCCAAGTGGCGCAACTGCTGAGCCTTCCCATCGAACCCGGCGGGCTGCGCCACAGCCCGCCCGAGCCGAGAGCCCCGACATGAACGTGCTTTTCGAAGAACGCCCGAGCCTGCATGGCTTCCGCATCGGCATTGCCACCCTGGATGCGGAAAAGAGCCTGAACGCCCTGTCCCTGCCGATGATCGAGGCCCTGGCGGCGAAACTCGACGCCTGGGCCGAGGACGCCGGCATCGCCTGCGTGCTGTTGCGCGGCAACGGCGCCAAGGCCTTTTGCGCCGGCGGCGACGTGCGCAAGCTGGTGGACGCCTGCCGTGAGCAACCCGGCGAGGTACCGGCCCTGGCGCGACGCTTCTTCGCCGATGAATACCGCCTCGACTACCGCATCCACACCTACCCGAAACCCTTCATCTGCTGGGCCCACGGCTATGTAATGGGCGGCGGCATGGGGCTGATGCAGGGTGCCGGGATTCGCATCGTCACCCCGTCCAGCCGCCTGGCGATGCCGGAGATCGGCATCGGCCTGTACCCGGACGTCGGCGCCAGCTGGTTCCTCGCCCGCCTGCCCGGCAGGCTCGGCCTGTTCCTCGGCCTGAGCGCGGCGCAGATGAACGCCCGCGACGCTCTCGACCTCGACCTGGCCGACCGCTTCCTTCTCGACGACCAGCAGGACGCCCTGCTCGCCGGCCTGGTGCAGATGAACTGGAACGAGTCGCCCCAAGTGCAACTTCACAGCCTGCTTCGCGCCCTCGAACACGAGGCCCGCGGCGAACTGCCGGAGGCCCAGTTGCTCCCGCGCCGGCCGCGCCTGGACGCACTGCTCGACCAGCCGGACCTGGCGAGCGCCTGGCAGGCGCTGGTGGCGCTGCGCGACGACGCCGACCCGCTGCTTGCGCGTGGCGCGAAGACCCTGGCCGAGGGCTGCCCGATGACCGCGCATCTGGTCTGGCAGCAGATCCAGCGGGCGCGCTACCTGTCGCTGGCCGAGGTGTTCCGCCTGGAATACGCCATGAGCCTGAACTGCACGCGCCATCCGGACTTCGCCGAGGGGGTACGCGCAAGGCTGATCGATCGCGACAACGCACCGAACTGGCATTGGCCGCAGGTGGAATCGATCCCGCAGGCGGTGATCGAGGCGCACTTCGAGCCGACCTGGGAGGGCGAGCATCCGCTGGCGGGGCTCTGATCCGCCGCGCCGCCCTCTGCCGTAGGAGGGCGCGCGCCCGCCGCGTCCATAGCGTCTAAGCTGTTTCACAGCATCCCCAAGAGGCCTTGCGGCCGCCACAGGAGGAGCTCCATGAAACAGATCGCCTTCATCGGCCTCGGCCACATGGGCGCGCCGATGGCCACCAACCTGCTCAAGGCCGGCTACCTGCTGAACGTCTTCGACCTGGTGCAGAGCGCCGTCGACGGCCTGGTCGCCGCCGGCGCCAGCGCCGCCCGCAGCGCCCGCGACGCGGTGCAGGGCGCCGACGTGGTCATCAGCATGCTGCCGGCCAGCCAGCACGTCGAAGGCCTGTACCTCGACGACGATGGCCTGCTCGCGCACATCGCCCCCGGCACCCTGGTGCTGGAATGCTCGACCATCGCCCCGACCTCGGCGCGCAAGGTCCACGCCGCCGCCCGCGAGCGCGGCCTGGCGATGCTCGACGCGCCGGTGTCCGGCGGCACTGCCGGCGCGGCGGCCGGCACCCTGACCTTCATGGTCGGCGGCGACGCCGAAGCCCTGGAGAAGGCCCGGCCGCTGTTCGAGGCCATGGGTCGGAACATCTTCCATGCCGGCCCCGACGGCGCCGGCCAGGTCGCCAAGGTGTGCAACAACCAGCTCCTCGCGGTGCTGATGATCGGTACCGCAGAAGCCATGGCCCTGGGTGTGGCCAACGGCCTCGAGGCGAAGGTGCTGGCCGAGATCATGCGCCGCAGCTCCGGCGGCAACTGGGCGCTGGAAGTCTACAACCCCTGGCCGGGGGTGATGGAGAACGCTCCGGCGTCGCGCGACTACAGCGGCGGCTTCATGGCCCAGTTGATGGCCAAGGACCTCGGGCTGGCCCAGGAAGCCGCCCAGGCCAGCGCCAGCAGCACGCCGATGGGCAGCCTGGCGCTGAGCCTGTACCGTCTGCTGCTGAAGCAGGGCTATGCGGAGCGGGACTTTTCCGTGGTGCAGAAATTGTTCGATCCGACCCAAGGCCAATAGACAGACAGGCGGGTCCGCGCCCAGGCTGGTCGATTCGACGATGCGAGGAGCCCGCCTTGAACGCCCTGCTGCTGCGTTACCGTTTCCGCCTGCTGTTCTTTTCCACCGTGCTGTTCACGGCGATCCTCGGCCTGCCGTCGAGCACCAAGCCACGGGTGCTCGGCAGCCTCCTGCTGCTGGTGCTGGCCGGGATGAACACCTTGCGCAGACGCAGTCCGCTGGTCTACCTGACGGCCTTCTTCGGCCTGTTCAGCCTGGCCCTGTACACCACTGCGGATTTCAGCAGTCCCTACTCCAGCCTGCCGCCCGGCCTGCTGCGCGGGCTGAGCCTGATCCTGCTGTACCTGACCCTGTTCGCCGCGCTGTTCCGCCGCGTCACCCAGGAGCGCCCGGTGACCCACGAGCTGCTCTACGGACTCTGCGCGCTCTACCTGCAGATGGCGCTGGCCTTCGCTCTCGCCTACTACATGGTCGAACAGATGCAGCCAGCCAGCTTCATCGCCAGCCATGGCGCACTCGGCCTGGATACCTTCGTCTACTACAGCCTGGTGACCCTGACCACCGTGGGCTACGGCGACATCCAGGCGATCAACCCGCTGGCGCGCCTGCTGGCCGGCAGCGAAGGAGTGATCGGGGTCCTGTTCATCGCCCTCGCCGTGGCCCGCAGCCTGACCCTGATGAGCGACAGCGAGGAGGTCTGATTATTAAGCTGGGCTAACGAGTGCATCCCCCTCGCAGCGGTTTATCCCGGCGAGCGCAGGGCGGATGATGCTGATCGACGCCGCTCTGCGGCATTTCTCGAACGGAAGGTGCAGCATGAAAATCGCCCTGATCGGCGCCACCGGCCACGTCGGCCACTATTTCCTCAACGAAGCCCTGCAACGCGGCCACGCGGTAACCGCCCTGGTCCGCGACCCGAGCAAGCTGGCGGCGCGCGACGGCCTCGGCGTAGTGCAGGCGGACGTCAGCGACCCGGCCCAGGTGGCCAGCGCCGTGGCAGGCCACGAGGTGGTCATCAGCGCTTTCAACGGCGGCTGGGGCAGCGCCGACCTCCGCGCCCGCCACGCCGCCGGCAGCCAGGCCATTCTCGACGGCGTGAAACGCTCCGGCGTGCCGCGCCTGCTGGTTCTCGGCGGCGCCGGGAGCCTGGAGATCGCCCCCGGCCAGCGCCTGGTGGACAGCCCGGAATTCCCCGAGCAGTGGAAGCAGGGCGCCCTCGGCGCCGCCGACGCCCTCGACCAACTGCGCGGCGAGCAACGACTGGACTGGGTGTTCCTCAGCCCGGCGATGCTCCTCGAACCCGGCCAGCGCAGCGGCAAGTTCCGCCTCGGCGGCGACCAGGTCCTGTTCGACGCCAAGGGCGAGAGCCGGATTTCCCTGGAAGACCTGGCGGTAGCCATGCTCGACGAGGCCGAGCAGCCCCGTCATCATCGCCAGCGCTTCACCGTGGCCTACTGAAAAGACCAGGCGCCCCTCTCGGGCGCCTTCGTCGTCAGCCTTCGGACTTCGCCGCCGGCGTGACGATATCGAACCAGAAGTCGAAGTCGCCGAGCATGCCGAACAGTTGCCCCAGCAACAGCGGATTGCCGGAACTCTTCAGTTTGCCCTCGAAGACCAGGCGTACCGCCGATACCTCCTTGAGCAGCAGCCGGTTGAGATCGGCGCGGTCGATGCTCACGGTCTGCCCGGCGTCCTCGCTCTGCACGCCGCGCAGGTTGTTCAGGTGCGAGTTCTTCAGTTCCAGCAGGTAGTTCTCGCCGATATCCGGCAGGCGCAGGTTGATGCTCAGCGCCTTGCCCTCCGCAGCGCCGGCGTCCAGGCGCACGCCGAGATAGTCGAACAGCAGGCCGGTGTCCATCGCCGCCAGGGCATCGGCGCTTCCGGCCTTCATCGTCGGCTGGTCGCGCGGTACGCCGTGGCGCAGTTCGTAGGCGGCGCTGAGGTAGCTGTTGCGCCAGCCGGCGTTCTCCGCCTGGTAGCCGAGCTGCTCCAGGGCGTCGGCCTGCAGCTCGCGCGCGGCCCGGTTATCCGGCTCGGCGAAGACCAGCCTGTTGACCACCTCGACCACCCAGCGGTACTCGCCCCTGGCGTACGACGCCCGCGCTTGCTCCAACAGGCGCTCGGCGCCGCCCATGTATTCCACGTAGCGGCCCGCCGAGTCCTCCGGGCTGAGCGGGTCGAGGGTCGCCGGGTTGCCGTCGTAGTAGCCCAGGTAGCGGTTCAGCACGGCCCGTGCGTTATGGCTGACCGAGCCGTGGTAGCCGCGGTCGTACCATTCCTGGTCGAGGCTGGGCGGCAGGCGCAGGCGGTTGTGCACCTGGCCGATGGTCACGCCCTGGTTGGCCAGGTGCAGGGTCTGGTCGTGCAGGTAGCCGTACAGGTCGCGCTGCTTCTCCAGCACCTCGACGATCTCCGCGTTGCCCCAGCGCGGCCAGTTGTGCACCGCGAACATCACCTCGGCCTGCCTGCCGAAACGATGCAGCGCCTGGTTGATGTACTTGCTCCAGCCCAGCGCATCGCGTACCTCGGCGCCGCGCAGGGTGTACAGGTTGTGCAGGGTGCCGACCACGTTCTCAGCCATCAGCAGGGCCTTCTGCCGCGGCAGCCAGATGTTCATCTCCGCCGGCGACTCGGTGCCCGGCGTGTTCTGGAAGGTGAACGGCACGCCGTCCAGCACCAGGTCCTCGCCCTCGCCTTCGATCAGGCGGGTCGGCGCCAGCAGGCTCAGCGGTCCGCGCGCCAATCCCTTGCCGATGGCCATGTCGACCTGCCCCTGCGGCCCCTTGGGCAGTTGCGTGCCGTACTGGTAGGTGGCGCGGCGCATCATGGCGTTGCCGGCCAGGACGTTCTCCTTGATCGCCGCCTCCATGAAGCCGGCCGGAGCGATGATCTGCACCGCGCCGCTGGCGACCTGCTGCGGCTCGACCAGACCGCGCACGCCTCCAAAGTGATCGGCGTGGGCGTGGCTGTAGATCACCGTACGGATCGGCCTCTCGCCCAGCTCGCGGCTGACCAGCTCGTAGGCCGCCCTGGCGGTGGCCGGGGTGGTCAGGGTGTCGACCACGATCCAGCCGCTGTCGCCGCGGATGAAGGTGATGTTGGCCAGGTCGAAGCCGCGCACCTGGTAGATACCCTCGGCAACCTCGAACAGGCCGTACTTGAGATTGAGCAGGGCCTGGCGTTGCAGGCTGGGATTGATGCTGTCGCGGGGCTTGCCGTCGAGGAGGAAGTCGTAGCCGCCGAGCTGCCAGGCGACGCTGCCGTCGGGGTTGCGGATGAGCACCCGCTCCGGGCGCCGGATCAGGCCGCGTTCGGCGCGCTCGAAGTCGGCGCGGTCGGCGAACGGCAATTCCGCTTCGACCCGCCGCTGGGCCTCGACGGTGAAGGCACTGGGCGGTTTGGGCGCGGTGGTTTCGGCGGCGCCGGCGAGCAGCGGGGCGAGCGCCAGGAGTGCGAGCAGACGGCTCATCGGATACTCCGTTTTATTGTTGTGGGCTTCGGCTGGCACTATGCCGAGCGGCACGGCAATAATTCCAATGCATTCCAGGCCGATATTCGATGCGGAGTCCGCATGAGCGATCTACGCCAGTTCCGCCACTTCGTCGCCCTCGCCGAGCACGGCCACTACGCCCGCGCCGCCGAAGCGGTGAATCTCAGCCAGCCGGCGCTGTCCCGCAGCATCCAGGCGCTGGAGGGACAGTTGGGTTGCACCCTGGTGGAGCGCGGCAGCCGCGGCGTGGCCCTCACGGCCCACGGCCGGCTGGTGCTGGAACACGCTCGGCGCCTGCTGGCCGGGCATCGCGCACTGCACAACGCGGTAAGCCAACTGGGCAATCTCGACAGCGGCGAGCTACGCCTGGGCGGCGGTCCCTTCCCCGCCGCACGGCTGTTGCCCGAGGCACTGGCCGGTTTCTCCAGCGCCCACCCACGCGTGCGCGTCGCACTGCTCATCGAGGACTGGCAGACCCTGCGCCAGCGCCTGCTGGATGACGCCGTCGAACTCTTCGTCGCCGATATCCGCGAGCTGCAAGGCGATCCGCAGTTGCGCATCCACCCGCTACGCGAGCATCCCGGCGTACTCTTCTGCCGCCCCGGCCATCCGCTGCTGGGTCTGGAGCGGCCGAGCGCCGAGCAACTGGCCGATTACCCGCTGGCCGGCCCGCGTCTGCCCGCGGAAGTCCGCGGCGACCTGGCGCGCCTGCTGCAACGCGACGAACCGCTCGGCATACAGTGCGACGACGTGCTGATGCTCAAGGGCCTGGTCGGCTCCAGCG
>NZ_SCND01000100.1:0-16405 GCF_005503585.1 Pseudomonas sp. 2VD | reverse complement strand
CGCCAGCGGCGTGCGCAGCTCGTGGGAGAGATCGCGGAGCAGTTGGCGCTGCAACACCATGTGCTCGTCGAGTCGCTCGGCCATATGGTCGAACGCCCGCCCCAGATCGCCCAGCTCGTCGCTGCGCCGGCTGATCTCTGCCTGCGTACGCGCCGTCAGGTCGTTGCCGCGCAGGGCATTGGCCTGCGCTCGCAGGCGTCCCAGCGGCACTACCCAGCGCCGATACAGCAACACTCCCAGCAGCAGGGCCAGCCCGGCCGGCACCAGGCCGTGGGTGACCAGGCGCTTGGCCGGCGACAAGCCGGGAGGGACGAACTCGGCGGGAAGACGCAGGACCACCCTGCCTTGCTCCGGATGTTCGGGGAAGCGCAGGTTGATGAATGGCCGCGACAGCGAGCGGGAACTCATCGGCCAGTCGACGCCCCGCAGGAAAGTCAGGCGCTCGGCTTCCTCCGTGGTGAGCGGACGACTGCCCAGCGATTGCAGCCGTCCGTCGAGCACGACCACCCAGTCCAGCGCCTGCTGGCGCGGCTCGGCCAGCCAACGGTCGATGCCCTCGCGGCCATCGTCGAGCCAGGCACGCTCGGCTCGCCGCGCATAATCCGCCAAGGCGGAGCGGGCTTCGGCGGACAGGTAGTAACCCTTCAGTTCAGCACTACGTCCCCAGGTCCAGGACAGCCATACCGATAGCAGGAAGAACGCCACCAGCACCAGGGCCAGGCGCCAGAACAGCGAATGGCGGTTGGGCATCATGGCGCCGGTGTCAGGACGTAACCCTTGCCCCAGACGGTATGCAACTGGTGACCGGCGTAACCGAGGCGTTGCAGCTTGCGCCGCAGGTGACTGACGTGCATGTCCAGGCTGCGATCATGCTGGGTATGACCGCGGTGCAGGACATGCTGGTAAAGGAAGGCCTTGGTCAGGGTCTCGCCTTCCGCGGCGAGGAAGGTTTCCAGCAGGCGGTATTCGGTCGGCGTCAGGCCGGCGAACCGCTCGCCAAGGCTGACATCGCAGACATCGGCAGAGAATTGCAGCGAGGGCCGCGCCAGCGGTTCGGCGCAGCGGCCCGGCGCGCCCCCCCGCTCCAGGGCGATCCGACGCAGGATGGCATCGATGCGTACCCGCAGCTCGGCCAGGCTGAAAGGCTTCGGCAGATAATCGTCGGCGCCCTGGCTGAACCCGGCGATGCGGTCCTGCTCGGCGCCCAGGGCCGACATCAGGATCACCGGCAGCGCCTGCTCCTGGCGGAGTTGGCGAAGAATCTCGAGGCCATCGCGCCCCGGCAGCATGATGTCCATCAGGATCAGGTCATAGGCGCCGCTGCGCGCAGCCGCCAACCCCTCTTCCCCGTCTCGGCACCAGGTCACCTCGAAACCGCTGCCATTGAGGTGCTGGAACAGATGTGCGCCCAGTGTCGGATCGTCCTCGATGGCCAGCAGTCGGGGGTCGGGCGTCAGGGATGGGAACATGGCAGCCAAATAAGATTGATTAGCAATCGTGCCAGTATTCACGATCTTTCCGCTTCGTCGCAAGCCGAATCCGCCGGGCTGCGCACATCGGTGCAGATTCCCCTTCCGCGACCCGCTAAACTGCGCGGGGTAAACGTATGGCCGGGGAGCGTCGGCCATCCCGATCTGGCTCGACGGAGAGACGTGTGTTCAAGGATCTCGGCATCAAGGGGCGCGTACTGCTGCTCACCCTGCTCCCCACCAGCCTGCTGGCGATGGTGCTTGGCGGTTACTTCACCTGGGTCCAGCTGTCCGACATGCGCGCCCAGTTGATCGAGCGCGGGCAACTGATCGCCGAACAACTGGCGCCGCTGGCCGCCACCGCGCTGGCGCGAAAGGATACCGCCGTGCTCAACCGCATCGCCAACGAGGCGCTGGACCAACCGGACGTGCGCGCGGTGACCTTCCTCGACGCCCGCCAGGAACGCCTCGCCCATGCCGGGCCAAGCATGCTCACCGTCGCCCCGGCCGGCGACGCCAGCCATCTGAGCATGTCCACCGAACTGGACACCACGCACTTCCTGCTACCGGTTCTTGGCCGCCACCACAGCCTGTCCGGCGCCACCGAGCCTGACGACGAGCGCGTACTCGGCTGGGTCGAACTGGAACTGTCGCACCACGGGACTCTGCTGCGCGGATATCGCAGCCTGTTCACCAGCCTCTTGCTGATCGCCGCCGGCCTCGGCGTCACCGCCCTCCTCGCCCTGCGCATGAGCCGCGCGATCAACGCGCCGCTGGAACTGATCAGCCAGGGCGTCGCCCAGCTCAAGGAAGGCCGCATGGAAACCCGCCTGCCACCGATGGGCAGCAACGAGCTGGACGAACTGGCCTCCGGCATTAACCGCATGGCGGAAACGCTGCAGAGCGCCCAGGAGGAAATGCAGCACAACATCGACCAGGCCACCGAGGACGTACGCCAGAACCTGGAAACCATCGAGATCCAGAACATCGAGCTGGACCTGGCGCGCAAGGAGGCCCTGGAGGCGAGCAGGATCAAGTCCGAGTTCCTCGCCAACATGAGCCACGAGATCCGCACCCCGCTCAACGGCATCCTCGGTTTCACCAACCTGCTGCAGAAGAGCGAGCTCAGCCCGCGCCAGCAGGACTACCTCACGACCATCCAGAAATCGGCGGAAAGCCTGCTGGGGATCATCAACGAGATCCTCGACTTCTCGAAGATCGAGGCCGGCAAGCTGGTTCTGGAAAACCTCCCCTTCAATCTCCGCGACCTGATCCAGGACGCCCTGACCATGCTGGCTCCGGCCGCCCACGAGAAGCAACTGGAACTGGTCAGCCTGGTCTACCGGGATACCCCGATCCAATTGCAGGGCGACCCGCAGCGGCTGAAGCAGATCCTCACCAACCTGGTCGGCAACGCCATCAAGTTCACCCAGGGCGGCACCGTCGCCGTACGCGCCATGCTCGAGGACGAAAGCGACGACCGCGCGCAGCTGCGGATCAGCGTCCAGGACACCGGTATCGGCCTCTCCGAGGAGGACCAGCAGGCCTTGTTCAAAGCCTTCAGCCAGGCCGACAACTCACTGTCGCGGCAAGCCGGTGGCACCGGCCTGGGCCTGGTGATCTCCAAGCGCCTGATCGAGCAGATGGGCGGCGAGATCGGCGTCGACAGTACGCCTGGGGAAGGCGCCGAATTCTGGATCAGCCTGAGTCTGCCGAAAAGTCGCGACGACAACGAGGAGCCAGGCGCCTCCTGGGCCGCGGGCCAGCGCGTGGCGCTGCTCGAACCGCAGGAGCTGACGCGCCGCTCGCTGCACCACCAGCTCACCGACTTCGGCCTGGAAGTGAGCGAATTCGCCGACCTCGACAGCCTCCAGGAAAGCCTGCGCAACCCACCGCCCGACCAGTTGCCGATCAGCCTGGCGGTGCTCGGCGTCTCGGCCGCGATCCATCCGCCGGAAGAGCTGAGCCAGTCGTTCTGGGAATTCGAACGGCTCGGCTGCAAGACCCTGGTGCTCTGCCCGACCACCGAGCAGGCGCAATACCACGCGACCCTGCCCGACGAACAGGTCGAGGCCAAGCCCGCCTGCACCCGCAAGCTGCAACGCAAGCTGCAGGAGTTGCTGCAGGTCCGCCCGACGCGCAGCGACAAGCCCCACGCCATGGTTTCCGGACGGCCGCCACGGCTGCTCTGCGTCGACGACAACCCGGCCAACCTGCTGCTGGTGCAGACCCTGCTCAGCGACCTCGGCGCCCAGGTCACTGCGGTGGACAGCGGCTACGCAGCCCTCGAGGTGGTGCAGCGCGAGCGCTTCGACCTGGTCTTCATGGACGTGCAGATGCCCGGCATGGACGGCCGCCAGGCCACCGAGGCGATCCGCCGCTGGGAGGCCGAGCGGGAAGTCAGCCCGGTGCCGGTGATCGCGCTCACCGCACATGCGCTTTCCAACGAGAAGCGCGCGTTGCTGCAGGCCGGCATGGACGACTACCTGACCAAGCCGATCGACGAGCAGCAATTGGCCCAGGTAGTGCTGAAGTGGACCGGACTGAGCCTGGGCCAGTCGCTGGCCAGCATGAGCCGTGCGCCGCAGCTCGGCCAGTTGAGCGTGCTCGACCCCGAGGAAGGGCTGCGCCTGGCCGCCGGCAAGGCCGACCTCGCCGCCGACATGCTGGCGATGCTGCTGGCCTCGCTGGCGGCGGACCGCCAGGCGATTCGCCAGGCCCGCGACAACGACGACCGCACCGCTTTGCTCGAGAGGGTCCACCGGCTGCACGGCGCCACCCGCTACTGCGGCGTGCCACAGCTGCGCGCGGCCTGCCAGACCAGCGAAACCCTGCTCAAGCAGAACGATCCGGCGGCGGCCGCGGCCCTGGACGAGCTGGACAAGGCCATCGAGGCCCTGGCCGACACTGCCTCGGCCACCACCCACCTGTCTTCCACCAGCCTCGACTCCAGCGAACTCTGACCATGCGCATCCTGTTCTTCAGCAGCCAGGCCTACGACAGCGAGAGCTTCCAGGCCAGCAACCACCGGCACGGCTTCGAACTGCACTTCCAGCAAGCCCACCTGCAGGCGGACACGGCGGTCCTCGCCCAGGGCTTCGAAGTAGTCTGCGCCTTCGTCAACGACGACCTCTCGCGGCCGGTGCTGGAACGCCTGGCCGCCGGCGGCACGCGCCTGGTCGCCCTGCGCTCGGCCGGCTACAACCACGTCGACCTGGCCGCCGCCGAAGCGCTCGGCCTGCCGGTGGTGCACGTCCCGGCCTATTCGCCGCACGCTGTCGCCGAGCACGCGGTCGGCCTGATCCTGACGCTCAACCGGCGCCTGCACCGCGCCTACAACCGGACCCGCGAGGGCGATTTCTCGCTGCATGGGCTGACCGGCTTCGACCTCCACGGCAAACGCGTGGGAGTGATCGGCACCGGACAGATCGGCGAGACCTTCGCCCGCATCATGGCCGGCTTCGGCTGCGAGCTGCTGGCCTACGATCCCTATCCCAATCCGCGTATCCAAGCGCTCGGTGGCCGCTACCTGGCGCTCGACGCCCTGCTCGCCGAGTCCGACATCGTCAGCCTGCATTGCCCGCTGACCGCCGACACCCGCCACCTCATCGACGCGCAGCGCCTGGCGACGATGAAGCCCGGCGCGATGCTGATCAATACCGGCCGTGGCGCCCTGGTGAACGCCGCGGCGCTGATCGAGGCGCTGAAGAGCGGACAACTGGGCTACCTCGGCCTGGATGTCTATGAAGAGGAAGCGGATATCTTCTTCGAGGATCGCTCCGACCAGCCCCTGCAGGATGACGTGCTGGCACGCCTGCTGAGCTTCCCCAACGTGGTGGTGACCGCCCACCAGGCCTTCCTTACCCGCGAGGCGCTGGCGGCGATCGCCGACACCACCCTGGACAACATCGCCGCCTGGCAGGACGGGACGCCACGCAATCGGGTCCGGGCCTGATGGCGTGGTAGCATGCGCGGCTGATTGGAGGCTCCATGGCTGAACACGATTTCCGTTACACCCTGCTCAACCCGCAATACACCCTCAACGAATGCCGCGCGCTCTCCCCGGGGCGCTACCAGGTCACCGGCACCGGCGGCTCGATCAAGGCCGACGACGTGCTGCTGGTCAGCCTCAAGGGCAGCAAGACCCTGAGCATGCGCCTGACCGTGGAAAAGGTTCGCCACCTGATCAACCCACCCGGCCAGTGGCTGGCGGTCGCCCGCGGCCCGGCATTCCGCGAACTGGCGATCCATACCTGGCAGGTCGACTGCGACCAGTGCCAGGCTCGTCTCGACTTCGAGTTCGCCGTGGACGCCAGTCTCGGTCGCAAGGCCCTGGCGCCGGCCGCCGAAGAGCGCATTCACGAACTGGGCTGGAGCAGCCGCGAAGGCAAGCACCTGTGCCCGAAATGCCAGTAGGGCGAACGCTCCGTCCGACCGACGGTCTGTGAACTATCGCCCGTACGAAATGCGCAAAGGAAACGCCATGAAACCCTCTCTCGCCCTCTTCGCCTCCACCGCCCTGGTACTGGGCGGTTGCGCCAGCCAGGAGACCACCCTGGAAACCGAGCAGGCCTACCAGGTCGACTGGGTCGGCGCACAACCGACGATGGACTACAGCCACATCAGCCTGACCTTCGACGGCCAGGGCCGTGCCTTCGGCAACGGCGGCTGCAACCACTGGTTCGCCAGCTACACCTTGCAGGACGACCTCCTTCAGTTCGGCGCCATCGGCAGCACCCGCCGCCTGTGCGCGGCGGAGATCATGGAGCAGGAACGGCGCTTCCTGGCCCTGCTGCAGAGCGTCCAGCACTGGGACATTTCGCCGTCCGACGAGCTGCGCCTGTGGCCGGCCGAAGGCAAGCCGCTGCGCCTGGTCCCCGAGCACGACTGAAGCCTGAAGCGGCGCTGCCCGGCGCCGCCCGTTTACATTTTTTTGACATCCATTTCATTCCCGCTTGACCACCACGTCCCTAGGCTTCCGCATCCTCGCCCGGAGACGCTTGATGTTCGCCCCACCCAGCACCGAGACACTCAACCGCTTCTTTCTGTTGTCGTGGCTGGTGGTGCTCTGGCAGGTGCTGCGCCTGCAGGACGGGATCGTCTTCGACGACGCCTGGCTGCCGGTGCTGCTGTACAGCGCCTGCCAGGTCAGCCGCGAACGCCTTCCCGCGCTCCCTCGGCGCGCCTGGCGCTACCTGTTGGCGGCCTTCCTCTGCCTGGCCCTGGGCGAACGCCTGGCCTATGCGTTCAGCTCCCTGCGCGACTACCGGCCGATCCTGCTGGCCAGCGAACGCTATCCGCTGTACCTGCCATTGACCGTCCGCAGCCTGGCGCGAAGCCTGGGCATCCAGCCGACGCCCACCCAGCGCGAGCTGCTCCAGCAGCAGAGCGACCTGCACTATCCGCTCCGGCCGCTGGAGATCAGCGCCCCGGCGAACCCATTGAACATCGTCTGGATCGTCGCCGAGTCGCTCCGCGGGGACATGCTCGATCCGCGCTACATGCCCAGGCTGTGGGACTTCTCCAACCGGGCGATCCGCCTGGACAACCACTACAGCAGCGGCAACCTGACCCAGATGGGCGTCTTCGGCATGTTCTACGGGCTGCACGGCGGCTACTGGGACGCCGTGCTGAAGGCCGGCCAGCCGCCGGTGCTCATGGAGGTACTCAGGCAGCAGAACTACCAGTTCCGGATCAATGCCGCGCAACGTTTCAGCTATCCGCCCTTCGACCGCAGCGTGTTCGTCAACCTGCGCCCGCAGGACCTGCACGTGCTGGATAGCCCGGAGCCTGCCTGGCAGCGCGACGCCCGGAACACCGACGACCTGCTGCGCTTCGTCGATCGCCGACTACCCGACCGGCCGTTCTTCGCCTGCCTGTTCCTCGAGTCGAGCCACGCCAACTACAGCTTCCGCGACGAGACCGCGAAAATCCGCCCCTATCTGGTCAACTTCAACTACCTGACCACCGATTTCCAGGCGCAGATGCCGCTGATCAAGAACCGCTACCTGAATGCCGTGCGCGAAGTCGATACACAGATCGGCCGCCTGCTGCAGCACCTGGAAAACCAGCACCTGCTGGAAAACACCGCGGTAGTGGTGCTCGGCGACCATGGGGAAGAGTTCATGGAACGCTCGCGCTGGGGCCACAATACCGAGTTCAATCGCTACCAGACCGGCACCGTCGCCGTGCTGAGCATTCCCGGACAGGCGCCCCGTGCCGTCCGCAGCATCACCAGCCACATCGACCTGCCCGCAACGCTCCTGCCGCTGCTGGGCGTACGCAATCCGCCCCGCGACTACTCGCTGGGACAGGACCTGCTCGCAGCAGACTACCATCGCGACTATGCGGTGAGCGCCGATACCACGCGCATCGCCTACCTGGGCGAAGGCTTCAAGGTGAGCTTCCCACTGCGTGGCGCGGACCGTCACCACGGTCCGGTGAGCGATGGCGACGACCGCCCGCTCGACGTGGAACAACAGGAAGCCATACGCGGCCCACTCCGTGCAGCACGCCTGGAACTGCTGCAGGATCTCGGCCGCTTCAGCGCCTTGCCGGTAGGGGAAGAGCCGTCGCCGCGGAGCCTCGCGACTTCGTTGACGCCATGAGGAGCATCAGAACAGCCTGAGTTGTTCGTGGGCACCCTGCAGGTCGAGCAGGCGCACGCCGACGCCGATCAGGCGCACCGGACGATTGCCACGGGCAAAGGCCTGGCCGAGCAATTGCCGGTAGCTCTCCAGGTCGCGCCCGGCGCCGGACTGTTCCACTGTGGTCTGGGTGAAATCGTGAAACTTCAGTTTCACGAACGGCTTGTCCGGCCGATAACTGCCATCCAGGCGTTGCAGGCGTCCGTCCAGCTCCTCGAGCAGGGTCGGCAGTTCCTCCAGGCAAGCCGCCAGGTCCGGCAGGTCGCGATCGAAGGTACATTCGACGCTCACCGACTGGCGCCGGCTGTCGACTTCCACCGGTCGCTCGTCGATACCATGGGCCAGTCCCCACAGGCGTTCGCCGAAGCTGCCGAACTCGCGCACCAGGCTCAGCTTGCTGCCCTGGCGCAGGTCGGCGCAGGTGCGGATGCCCATCCGCGCCAGGCGCTCCGCCGTGACCTTGCCAACGCCATGCAACTTGGCCACCGGCAACTCGGCGACGAACCCGTCGACCTGCTCCGGGGTAATCACGAACAGCCCGTCCGGCTTGCGCCAGTCGCTGGCGATCTTGGCCAGGAACTTGTTCGGCGCGACGCCCGCCGAAACGGTGATGTGCAGTTCCTCGGCCACCCGGCGGCGGATGTCCTGGGCGATCCGCGTGGCGCTACCGGCGAAATGCGGCGAAGCGCTGACGTCCAGGTAGGCCTCGTCCAGCGAAAGCGGCTCGATCAGATCGGTATAGTCGCGGAAGATCGCATGGATCTGCTTCGACACCGCCCGGTATACATCGAAACGCGGGCGCACCACCAGCAGATCGGGACACAGCTTGAGCGCCGTGCGCATGGCCATCGCCGAGCGCACGCCATAGGCCCGCGCCTCGTAGCTGCAAGTGGCGACCACTCCGCGCTTGTCCGGCGAACCGCCAACCGCCAGCGCCTTGCCGCGCAGGCTGGGGTCGTCGCGCATCTCGAGGGCGGCGTAGAAACAGTCGCAGTCTATATGGATGATTTTCCGCACCGGAATCTCGCTACAAGCCCCGCCGGGCCTGCCCCGGAGCGCCGAATTCTAGCATTGGGCAAGCGCTAAGCATTTGAAGAAAAAACACTTTTTTCGAAAAATCGATTGACAGCCCGACGAGAGTCCGTAGAATGCGCCCACACAGACGCGGGATGGAGCAGTCTGGTAGCTCGTCGGGCTCATAACCCGAAGGTCGTTGGTTCAAATCCAGCTCCCGCAACCACATTCGAAAAGCCCCGGCACTAGCGATAGCGCCGGGGCTTTTTGCATTCCGACACTCGTGCTCCACTGCATCGCCTCGCCCTCCGTTCGCTCGCATCATCGCACATTTAACTGTATATTCGTACAGCCAGCTCAGCCTTCGATGAATGCTCGGTAACGGATACGGAAAGGACAGACAGATGCTGAACGTCGAACAATTGAAGCGCAGCGTGAACCGGATGGGACTCGACGACATCCGCCAGGCAGTGGACGAACTGCAGATGGACGGCCTGGTCACCGACGGCAAGACGCCGTTCACCCGCGTGCACTTCAATACCTGCTTCGCCGAGATCGAGGCGCTGTTCCAGCGCGCCGGCTTCCACCGGCCGCTCGATGTGGTCGGCTACCAGGGCGAGATCTATGCGTTGTACGACCCCTCTCGCTGGGAGGCCGTGGAAGTGCTGCGCTGGTTGAAGGAATACCGCGAGGAATCGCGTCACCTGACTCCGGCGTGAGCGCAACGCCTGCGTCAGCGCAACTCGTGTGCCAGGCGCGCGCAGGCCATCCCCACGACCAGCATCACCAGCGGACCGAAGGCCCGCATGGAGATCCGCGCAAGGCTCCAGGACTCTTTCGCAGCGAACAGGCTGGCCGGATTCACCGAATAGACCAGCAGGGAACCGCAGAACAGCCCCAGGCCCAACAGGCCCAGGCGGCGCAACCAACCGTCGTGGCGGAGCAACACCACCAGCAGGGCGCCGTACAACAGGCAATCGACCCGCGCCACCGAATCCTTGACCTGCAACGACTGTTCCCAATCCCCCAGCCACCATCCAGCGGCCACGCCCAGCACGACTCCGGCGCCGACATGAATGCCCGCCTGGATCATCGTCACCCTTCCCTCCTCGGAAATGGTCGGACAGTGCAAGCCGCCACTATGCCCACGGCAAGCTGAACCATCGCTGAACGAATACCAGCAAATGGCCTTCGGCCACTTCGCCGACGCAACTCCTGCAAAACCCGGCGGTCTTCTCCCTGTGACAGGACGCCGCCCCGCACAGAAAAAATCTGCTGCGACCACTTGGGAACTCGCCCGAGAGGCCATACTCTGTCGCGCAAATTCCCATGAGGTGGCTGATGCGCACCGACGCTCCCGTTCCAGAACATCCCGCTCCACCCAGCTCTCCCGCGTCCCCACAACGCATCCGGCTGATCGATCGGATTACCGCCTACCGCCAGCCCATCGGCCTGGTCTTCACCTTGCTGCTGTTCGGCCTGGCGCTGGTGGCCTGCTACCACCTGCTACGGGAGATCGATCCCGGCGCCCTCCACGATGCCATCGCCGACGTGCCCAGGCCGGCGCTGCTCGGCGCCCTGAGCGCGACCGCCCTCGGCTTCGTCATCCTGCTCGGCTACGAGTGGTCGGCCAGCCGCTTCGCTGGCGTCACGCTGCCCATGCGCAGCCTGGCCACCGGCGGCTTCAGCGCCTTCGCCATCGGCAATGCGGTAGGCCTGTCGCTGCTTTCCGGCGGCTCCGTACGCTACCGACTGTATTCCCGGCATGGCATCGGCGCTGCCGAAATTGCCCGGATGACGCTATTTGCCAGCCTTTCCCTGGGCTGCGCACTGCCGGTGCTGGCGGCACTCGCCGCACTCTGCGACCTCGACGATGCGGCATCGGCGCTGCACCTGCCCCACGCCCTGGTCGCCGTCATCGCGATCGCCGTCCTGTCGCTGGCTGTCGGCCTGGTGGCGTTCCTGGCCCGGCACCGTCTGCCGGGAGAACGGCCGTCCCCCGACAGCCTGCTGGTCCGCCTCGGCCGCCGCAGCCTGCGCCTGCCAGGCCTGCGCCTATCGCTGCTGCAACTGCTGATCACCGCCCTCGACGTCGCCGCCGCCGCTACCGTCCTTTATCTGTTGCTGCCGGAAACCCCACCCTTCGCGGCGTTCCTGCTGGTCTACCTGCTCGCCCTGGCCGCCGGCGTACTCAGCCACGTACCGGGCGGAGTCGGGGTGTTCGAGGCGGTGCTGCTGGCCGCGTTCGCCGGCCAACTGGGCGCCGCGCCGCTGGCCGCGGCCCTGCTCTTGTACCGCTTGATTTATGTGGTGCTGCCACTGCTGCTGGCCTGCCTTTTGTTGCTGTTCCTCGAAGCGCGCCGGTTGTGGGTGACGCGCCAGGCGATCCGCGTCGCCTCGGGTTTCGCCGCACCGATCCTGGCGATCCTGGTCTTCCTCTCCGGTGTCGTGCTGCTGTTTTCCGGCGCCACACCGGCGATCGACACCCGCCTGGAGCACCTCGGCTTCCTCATTCCACATCGCCTGATCGATGCCTCGCACCTGGTCGCCAGCCTGATCGGCGTGCTCTGCCTGCTGCTCGCGCAGGGTTTGCGCCGACGGCTGTCGGCCGCCTGGGCCCTGACCCTGGTGCTGTTGCTGGTGGGCGCCCTGCTTTCGCTGCTGAAAGGCTTCGACTGGGAAGAAGCCAGCCTGCTGAGCCTGACCGCCGCGCTGCTCGCCATGTTCCGCCGCTCCTTCTACCGTCCCAGCCGGCTGATGGAAGTACCCTTCTCGCCGCTCTATGTAGGCGCCAGCATCTGCGTGGTCGGCGCCTCGGTCTGGCTGCTGCTGTTCGCCAACCAGGACGTGCATTACAGCAACCAGCTCTGGTGGCAGTTCGCCCTGGACGCCGACGCCCCGCGCGCCCTGCGCGCCGCCCTCGGCAGTTGCCTGCTGCTCCTGGCCCTGGCCCTTGGCTGGCTGCTGCGCGCGGCACCGCCGGCGATCCGCGAGCCGAACGCGGAAGAGCTGCAGCGCGCGGCGCGGATCATCCGCCACTCGGACCAGCCGGATGGCGGCCTGGCCCTGACCGGCGACAAGGCCCTGCTCTTCCATGAGAGCGACGACGCTTTCCTCATGTACGCCCGCCGCGGTCGCAGCATGATCGCCCTGTACGACCCGATCGGCCCGGCCATGCAGCGCGCCGAACTGATCTGGCAGTTCCGCGACCTCTGCGACCTGCACCATGCCCGCCCGGTGTTCTACCAGGTGCGTGCCGAGAACCTGCCGTTCTACATGGACATCGGCCTGACCGCCCTCAAGCTCGGCGAAGAAGCGCGAGTCGACCTGCTGCGCTTCGACCTGGAGAACAAGGGCAAGGAAATGAAAGACCTGCGCTACACCTGGAACCGCGGCCAGCGCGACGGCCTGGCCCTGGAGTTCCATGAACCGGGCCAGGCTCCGCTGGACGAGCTGAAGGCGATATCGGACGCCTGGCTGGGCGGCAAGCAGGTGCGCGAGAAAGGCTTCTCCCTGGGCCGCTTCACCCCGGCGTACCTGAACTTCTTCCGCATCGCCATCGTCCGCCACCAGGGCAAGCCGGTGGCCTTCGCCAACCTGCTGGAAACCGACAGCCGCGAACTGGCGAGCCTCGACCTGATGCGCGTGCACCCGGAGGCGCCGAAGCTGACCATGGAGTTCCTCATGCTCGGCCTCATCCTCCACTACAAGGCCCAGGGCCACGCGCGCTTCAGCCTCGGCATGGTGCCGCTGGCCGGGCTCCAGCCAAGGCGCGGCGCGCCGTTGACCCAGCGCCTGGGCGCGCTGGTCTTCCGGCGGGGCGAACAGTTCTACAATTTCCAGGGGCTGCGACGCTTCAAGGACAAGTTCCAGCCCGACTGGGAACCCCGCTACCTGGCCGTGCCAGCCGGGCTCGACCCGCTGGTGGCCCTGGCCGATACCGCCGCGCTGATCGCCGGCGGCCTGACTGGATTGGTGAAACGCTGATATGTCTGTCGTGAAACGTCACTGGCGCCGTTTTCTGGTCGCCGCCCTGGTGCTGATCGTCGGTGCCGCCCTGCTGCTCTGGAGCCGACCGGCGGCCCAGGCGAAACTGGAAGCCCTGGACCTCGACGACGGCGGCCACGCCACCCTTGCCGAACCCGGCGAGAAGCCGCGCTCGCGGGTGGTGGTGATCGCCGCCCCCGAACAGCAACTGAACGACGCCCAGATGCTGAACCTGGCTCACGACAGCGCCGCCCGGGTGATCCAGTACTTCCCCCCGGAAAACGGCGATTGCAGGGCGCAGCAGTCCCGGCTCGAAGCGGTCATTGCCCACCTCGGCGGCAAGCCGAACCTGGTCGCCGGCATCGGCCCGGGCTCGACCACCGCCTGGCGCTGGCTCGCCAGCCAGGACGACGACAAGGCCAAGGCGCTCTCGGTCGGCTTCGACATTGCCCTGGCCGAGCGCGACTGCGACGCCCCGCTGCCGCACCAGGCGTCGCACGGCCAGTGGCTGCTGGCCTGGAACGACAACCCGGACGACGACACCGCAGTCTTCGTCCGCAAGCAGTCGAGCGCGGAAACCAGCATCAGCGACTACGACACCCCGCTGTCCGACGTGCTCGCCCATCAGTTGCGCCTGCAACTGCAAGGCAACGCCGAGGCCCTGCCGGTACTCGAGGTCCCCGCGGCGCAAGCCTCGGACATCGTCACCCTGTTCTATTCCGGCGACGGCGGCTGGCGCGACCTGGACAAGGACTCTGCCGAGCATATGGCCAGCATGGGCTACCCGGTGGTCGGCATCGACACCCTGCGCTACTACTGGCAACACAAGAGCCCGGAACAGAGCGCCGCCGACCTCTCCAAGCTGATGCAACACTACCGCGAGAAGTGGGGCGCGAAACGTTTCGTCCTGGCCGGCTACTCGTTCGGCGCTGACATCCTGCCGGCGATCTACAACCGCCTGCCCGGAAAGGACCAGCAGCAAGTGAAAGCCATGCTGCTGCTGGCGCTGGCGCGGACCGGCAGCTTCGAGATCGAAGTGGAAGGCTGGCTGGGCAAGGCCGGCGAGGAAGCCGCCACCGGCCCGGAAATGGCCAGGTTGCCGGCGGCCAAGGTGTTCTGCATCTATGGCGCCGAAGAAAAGGACGAAAGCGGCTGTACCCAATCCCAGGCCGTCGGCGAGAAGCTCGAACTGCCGGGCGGCCACCACTTCGACGAGGACTACCTGTCCCTGGCGAAGAAGATGCTCCAGGCCATCCGCGACCGCGAGAACGCTCCCGACGCCTGATCGCGATCAAGCTCTCCCCGCTCCGCCGTTCTTGTCCCCGGCCGACGCCAGCTAGACTGAGCCTGCCGGGGCCATTCAGGCTGGCTTCAGCGGAGCCGCCGAGAATACCGGCCGACCCGCCGCAGAGCGGGCTCCCGAGAGCCGAAGAGAAGGAACCGTGATGAGCTGGAAAAACACCGAATCCCGTTATGGGAGCCTGACCATTGCCCTGCACTGGCTGACCCTGCTGCTGATCGCCGGGGTCTACGCCTGTATCGAACTGAAGGGCAATTTCCCCAAGGGCAGCGAAACCCGCGAACTGCTCAAGCAATGGCACTTCATGCTTGGCCTGAGCGTTTTCCTGCTGGTCTGGTTGCGCCTGCTGGTGCGCCTGGCCAGCCCTACCCCGCGCATAGAGCCCGCCATCCCCGCCTGGCAGGCGACGCTGGCCAGGCTGATGCACTACGCCCTCTACCTGATGATGATCGGCCTACCCTTCGCCGGCTGGCTGATCCTCAGCGCCGCCGGCAAGCCGATACCGTTCTTCGGCCTGGAGCTACCGCCGCTGGTCGACAAGAACCCCGACCTCGCTGGGCAAATCAAGGAATGGCACGAAACCATCGGCAACGCCGGTTATTTCCTGATCGGCCTGCACGCCGCCGCGGCGCTCTTCCATCACTTCGTCAGCCGCGACAACACCCTGGTACGGATGCTGCCGCAACGGCGCTGAGAAACGTGCAAAAAAACGCGCCCAGTCGGGCGCGCTTTTTTTGCAGCGGAACGGATCAGATCTCGACCTGGGTTCCCAACTCGATCACCCGGTTGAGCGGCAGGTTGAAATAGCGCAGGTTGCCGTTGGCGTTCTTCAGCAGGAAGGCGAACAGCCCCTCGCGCCAGCGCGCCATGCCGATGCGCTTGGATGGAATCACCGTCTCCCGGCTGAGGAAGTAGGTGGTGCGCATCGGGCTGAAGTCCAGTTCGTTGAGATGGCACAGGCGCAAGGCCGCCGGGATGTCCGGCTCTTCCATGAAGCCGAAGTGCAGGATCACCCGGAAGAATCCGTCGCCATAGGCCTCGACCTCGAAACGGCGATCCGGCGAAACCCGTGGGCTGTCTTCGTTGACCACGGTGAGCAGCACCACCTGCTCGTGCAGCACCTGGTTGTGCAACAGGTTGTGCAGCAGCGCGTGAGGCACCGCGTCGGTACGTGCGGTAAGGAACACCGCGGTCCCCTGGACCCGGTGCGGCGGCTGCACGCGCATGCTGGAAATGAACACCGAGAGCGGCAGAGAGCCCTCGTCGAGACGCTCCACCAGCAGTTGGCGGCCACGCTTCCAGGTGGACATCAGGATGAAGATGACGATACCCGCGATGACCGGGAAGGCGCCGCCCTGGATCACCTTGGGCAGGTTGGCGGCGAAGAACAGGCTGTCCACCGCGAGCATCACGCAGAAGAACGGGACGCCCAGCCACAGCGGCCATTTCCACAGGCGCCAGATCACCACGCCCATCAGCAGGGTGGTGATCAGCATGGTTCCGGTCACCGCCACGCCGTAGGCCGCCGCCAGCGACGCCGAGGACTCGAAGCCGAGCACCAGCAGGACCACGCCGACCATCAGCGCCCAATTCACCCCGCCGATGTAGATCTGCCCCTGTTCGTGGCTGGAAGTGTGCTGGATGGTCATCCGCGGCACGTAGCCGAGCTGGATCGCCTGACGGGTCAGGGAGAAGGCGCCGGAGATCACCGCTTGGGAGGCGATCACCGTGGCCAGGGTGGACAGCGCCACCATCGGCAGCAGCGCCCAGCCGGGCGCCAGCAGGTAGAAGGGGTTGCGCGCCGCCTCGACGTTGGAAAGGATGGTCGCGCCCTGGCCGAAGTAGTTCAGCACCAGCGCCGGCAGCACCAGCAGGAACCAGGCACGGGCGATCGGCTTGCGACCGAAGTGGCCCATGTCGGCGTACAGCGCCTCGGCGCCGGTCAGCGCCAGTACGGTGGCGCCGAGGATGGCGACACCGATGCCGGG